>JAEELE010000099.1 GCA_016288755.1 Oscillospiraceae bacterium | reverse complement strand
CCTCTCTCATAAGTACCTCCGTTCGCGTGTAAAGCGTTCGATCAGAAAGATGATCAGATAATGTGCCGGATAAAAGGCATAGAAAAACCATTTTGCGAAAACGGGATGCCTGCCCTTTTTCGCGTTATAGAATACGGTCATGCAGGCATATGCCGCCATGATCGCCGCGAAGCCCACCGCCTGCGAGAGATACCCGCAGACCGGGCGCGCCGCATCCGCATAGCCGAGCAGCGCCATGATGCCGCAGTTTACCGCGAAGATCAGCGCGTAAGACAGCAGCCGCAGCTTCGGCTTTTCGCGGAAGGCGTGCAGACAGATGACCGTCACCTCCGCAAAGCCGTACCACTCCGATTTTGACAGCAGATTGACGGCGATGATGCCGGCAACTGCGAGCAGCCGCAGCGGCAGCCTCCAGTCCTGCTCCCAGACGATCAGCGCCAGCAGCGAGCAGAACAGCGTGAAGATCACATTGCCGCCCCACCAGCCGTGTATCGGCTGAAAGAGGAGCCATTCAAAGGGCTGCGTGATCAGCGCAAAGAGCAGCAGCCGCAGCGCGTATTTTTTGCGGTCGCGGGTGTATCTGTAGCCGTCCGCGATCATGAAGAACATGACCGGCGGGCAGAACACCGCGATCTGCATGAGCGCCTGCTCCCAGAACGGGAGCAGCGTCATGTCATAGCCCGGCTCGCGGATCAGATACCACCACGAAAACGCATGTCCGATGAACATGAGCAGAATCGCGAGATATTTGACCGCATCGCGGTTGAGCACCTTATATTTCGGCAGCGTGCCGTTGTGTTCCATGTTATTCCTCGAAAATCTCAGGGTGACGGGTCCTGAACCGCGCAAAGACTGCGTCGATCGTCTCCTGCTCCTCGATGCCCTCGAAGAAATAGTCCTCCGGGTCGGCGGGGTCGGGGGTCGCGAGCAGAATCGTAAACATATCCGACTCCTCGTCGGCGGGGTAGAGCACGGCGTAATCGTCGCCTTCATATTCGATGACGTCGAGCAGCGCAAAGCGAACCTCTGCGCCGCGCTCGTCCGTCAGCGTGATGAGTGTCTCATCCATTGCTATTCCTCAAAATCAAACAGGTCGCTTCGGGTCAGTAAAAATTGCTCAAAAACCGCGCTGCGTATCTCGTCGTCGGATTCCTCCTCGCAGCGCCCGCCGGGCAGCAGACGCACGATCTGTGCCTCGGTGTCGCTGTCCTCCGGCATCACGACGGCGTAGTCCGCGCCCTGCACGGTGACCCTGCCGAGCAGAAGACAGCTCCTGCCGGCAAGGTCGGTCAGAACGGTGCTGTCACCGTCCATTATTCCGCGTCTCCGTCCTCTTCCTCGTAGCGGGCGATGAACAGATCGAGCACGGCATCGAGGACCTTCTCGTCCTCGACGGAGATCAGGTCGTCGCTGTCGCTGTCATCATCGCCGAACACATACTCCATGATCGCGACCTCGCCGGTCTCCTCGGAGCCCTCCATGCCCAGAACGGCATAGGTCTTGCCCTCGTACTCGATCATATCGAGCATTTCGCAGTTGATCTCGTTGCCCTCTTCGTCAGTCAGGGTGATGTTGTTGTTCATTTCTTCCATTTGATTTACTCCTTTCAAAGTGCAGCCAGCTTGGCAAACTGCCCCTTCAGCTGCGGGTAGATTTCGCGGTAGAGCTGATAATATTCCTCATAGACCGGCACGGCGTCCGCATCCGGCATGCAGGTCTTGTCGGTGCCGATGAGCGCGGCACAGGCTTCGGGAACAGAGCTGTAGGCGCCCGTACCGACCATTGCGAGGATCGCGACGCCGAGCGCGGGACCCTCCTTCGATCTGGTCGTCTGGATCGGGCAGCCGAAGAGATCGGCGAGCATCTGCCGCCACAGCGGAGAGGAACCGCCGCCGCCGCATGCCATCATGCTGTCGACCGTGATCTCCATTTCGCGGAAGACCTCAAGGCAGTCGCGGAGCGAATAGGTGACGCCCTCCATGACCGCGCGGAGCAGATCGCGCTTCTGATGCATCGCCGAGAGCCCGAAGAACACGCCTCTTGCGTTTGCATCGAGATGCGGCGTGCGCTCGCCCATCAGATAGGGCAGCCAGAGCAGTCTGTTCGCACCGATCGGCGACTGCTCAGCCTCCTTGTCCATTAAATAGTATTCGTCGACGCCCATGCCCTTGGCGGTCTGCATTTCGGCTGCGCAGAAGTTGTCGCGGAACCACTTGAGCGAGAGCCCCGCAGCCTGCGTCACGCCCATGACATGCCAGCAGCCGGGGACCGCGCAGCAGAAGGTGTGCACTCTGCCCTTGGGGTCGATCGAGATCTGCGAGCTGTGCGCAAAAACCACGCCGCTCGTGCCGATCGTCGTGAACGCCTTTCCGTCGGAGGCGACGCCCGTGCCGATCGCGGCTGCGGCATTGTCGCCCGCACCGCCGACCACCGGCGTCCCTTCGCAGAGACCGGTTTTCGCGGCAGCCTCGGCGGTCAGTGTGCCGGTGATCTCCGGCGACTCGTAGACCTTCCCGAGCAGCGCCTTGTCAATACCGAGCTTCTGCAGCACCTCATCGGACCAGCAGCGCCCGGGCACATCGAGCAGCTGCATGCCCGAGGCGTCGGAGACCTCGGTCGCATATTCGCCGGTGAGAATGAAGCGGATGTAGTCCTTCGGCAGCAGGATATGCGCGCATTTTGCGTAGTTTTCGGGCTCGTGATTGCGCACCCACAGAATCTTCGACGCGGTGAAGCCCGTCAGTGCCGGGTTCGCGGTGATCTCAATGAGCCGCTCCGCCCCGACGCGCTCCGTGATCTCCTCGCACTCCTTCGCAGTGCGCTGGTCGCACCAGATGATCGCCGGACGGATGACGTTGTTGTCCCTGTCGAGCATGACAAGCCCGTGCATCTGCCCGGAGAGCCCGATGCCCTTGACGTCGCTTTTTTCCACACCGCTTTTCTGCATCACCGCAGCAATGGTGTGCAGCACGGCATTTGCCCAGTCTGCCGGCTCCTGCTCCGCATAGCCGTTCTGCGGCTGATAGAGCGGATACTCCTCTGTTTTCGAGGCGATCACATTCCCCTGCACATCGAAGAGCACGGTTTTTGTGCCGCTGGTGCCGATATCAACGCCGAGATAGTAGTTCATTGTGAAACCTCCCTTTTTTGCAGGCTGTGTGCGGGCAGACCTGCATCCGCCCGCACCGCCGTACTATTTAATATAGCCCTTTTCAGCCTGTTTATTTGCACACGCGGGAGCCCCGCGCTCGGTGCCGTGTTTTAAGCCGCAGCGCCGCGGCGGCGGGATTTTGTCGTGACGGTCGTCGTCTCCTCGGTGGTCTCTGTGGTCACGGTGGTCTCCGTCGTCTCGGTCGTGGTCTCGGCGGGCGCTGTGCTGCTCTCGCTGTAGAGACCGCCGCGGCGCTCCGGGACCGGCGGGATATTCTTCGGGTCAACGATCTCCGGCAGCGTGTTCGGTTCAAGGAAGGCGGTCAGGCTGCGGTTGTCGGTGTCATAGATGCACTCGAGCACCGCGATATACTGCCGGAAGACGACCTTGCCGTTGACGGAGAGCACGTCGCACTGCTCCGGCACGCCGAGGGCTGCGAGGTTTTCGTCGGAGAGATTGGAGAGGCGCACGTCCTGACTGATCGTCAGCCCGGCGGTCTCCATCTGCGCGAAGCTCAGCGTGATCGTGTCGTCAGCCTTGTAGAGCTTGAGCCCCTGCGCCTCGGGGGTCTGCCCGAGCAGGTCGAGGTCCTTCTGGATCGCGATGCCGAGCTTGCGGCGCGCGCTGCGCCCGAGGTCGCCGACCTCATATTCCTTTTTGAATTCGGCATCGAGCCCGAGCGTTTTCATCTGCTTTGCATTGAGCGTGAACTCCATGCGCGGGTTGATCATCAGCAGCTCGCGGGTGATATCCGCGCGGGACTCGATCTCCCAGTCCGTGGTGAATTCGGTGCGCGGGCGGGACAGATAGATCGTCTTTTCGTAGCCCTTTGCGTACCACTTGGAGCGGTCGTAGCTGATATCGTAGGTGTTCGGCTCGATCGAGACATAGGTGTGACCGTCTGCGCGGTCATTGACCTCGACGATCGAATAACGGTAATTCCCCGCCTTGGAAACGCCGCGCTCGACGGTGAATTCCGAGACCGCGGGCTGCAGCACGCTCTGCACCGCGAGGAACACGAACGCGCCGACCACATAGAACATCAGCCACACGGCGCCGAGAATGGTCTTGACGCCCTCGCCCGTGCCGCTCGCCAGATAGGTGACCGCGATGAAGATGCCCAGCGGCACGATCAGGCAGAGATGCTGATAATTGAACAGGAAGATCGGGAAATAGAGCGGCATGCAGAGCATAATGACCAGCCGCGTGACGATCTGCCGGCGGGTGAAGAGCATGAGCGCGCCCCAGCCGATGCAGGTGAAGGTCACGGCAACGGCATAGCTCGAGGACGCCTCCTCGGGGATATCCAGCCGGAAGAACAGGCTGTTATAGGCGAACAGCACGACGCCCTTCAGATAGAACAGCGTGAAGAGCGAGCCGATGAACTGCAGCAGAAAGAGGATCGCCTTCGCCGCCTTGGTGTCCATCATTTCGCGGAAGGCTTGCAGCACGCTGACTGCCTGCTCCTCTCCGTCCGTGCGGACGGCGCCCTGTGATGCGGTATTGTTTGTCGTCATGTTATCAGACCTTTCGGATTCTGGCGAAATTCGCCATGATTTTCTTTGTGCCGACCCTGTCGAAGGCGATCTCCAGCAGACTGTCGCCGCCCATCGGGGTGACAGAGAGCAGCGTGCCCTCGCCGAAGGTCATGTGCCTGACGCGGTCGCCCACGGAGAGCTGCACCGGCGCGGACTGCTTTTCCCTGCCCGTGACCGCCGTGCTGCGGAGCGGCTTCTGCATCGCTGCGCTGCCGGATGCCCGGTGCGGGGTGTCGCCCTTAAAATCAACCAAATACTGTCCCATTTCTTTCAGGAACCTAGATGGAATGCCTCTTACGCTGCGTCCAAAGATTGTTCGTTTAAGTGCCGTCGTGATATATAGACGCCGCTTGGCACGAGTGATCGCGACATATACAAGACGCCTTTCTTCTTCAATCTCACCGTTGGCTATGCTTTGGCGACTCGGGAATATTTCTTCCTCCATGCCAACCAGAAATACACATTCAAATTCAAGTCCCTTTGCGGAATGAACTGTCATGAGCGTTAAGGCGTCTGTTGATTCATCAGCGCGATCCTGATCTGTATACAGTGAGATTTCTTCGAGAAAGCCGTTTAGTGTAGGTTCTTCCTCTTCACGTGTCGCTTGCTCAATATAGGCAAGAATACTGGATTTCAATTCCTCGATATTCTCAAGGCGTGTTTGACTTTCAGCGCCTTCGTTCTCCAACATTTCTTTGTAGCCGGTTATATCAAGCAAGAAATCGTAAAATTCATCTAAAGGCAGTTCTAAAGCGGCATCCGCCAATTCTTCAAACATCGCTCCGGTTTCTTGAAGTATGCCAACACGCTGCCGCAAAACAGGAAATGAATCTGCTTCACGCAAGACTTCCGGTGGTGTCATGTGTAAATCCGCCGATATATCAAGGATGTTTTTTAATGTTTGTGTGCCGATGCCTCGTTTCGGTTCGTTGATGATTCGCTGAAAACGAAGCGTATCCCCCGGATTATTGGCTACACACATATATGCGATTACATCTTTGATTTCTTTTCGCTCAAAAAAGCGAAGTCCGCCAAAGACACGATAAGGTATATTCGCTAACGAGAATCGCCGTTCCAGCGCATTCGACAGTGCATGTGTTCGGTAAAGAATGGCATAATCTCGGTAATGTCCGCCTTTCTTAATCCCTCTGACTATGGCATCTGCCACAAACCGAGCTTCATCATCTTGGTCGAGAGCGGTATACTTGCGTACCTCAACATCGCCTTCAATTGCAGTCCAGAGTGTTTTGGGCATTCGCGCTTGATTATGGCGGATAACTTCGTTTGCACCATTAAGGATAGGCTGCGTCGAGCGATAATTCTGTTCCAGCTTGATTTCCTTGCAGTCCGGAAATTGTGTCTTGAAAGATAGAATATTCTCGACGGTCGCGCCGCGAAAACTATAGATGCTCTGATCGTCGTCGCCGACCACGCAGAGATTGCGGTGCTTTTCGGCGAGCAGGCGGATCAGCTCATACTGTGCGGGGTTGGTGTCCTGATACTCGTCAACGAGCAGATAGCGGCAGCGGCTCTGATATTTGTCGAGCACATCCGGGCACTGCCGGAAGAGCTGCACGGTCAGCATGATGATATCGTCAAAATCCAGCGCGTTGGCGTTTTTGAGCTGCTGCTGATAGGCGGCGTAGATCTTCGCGACGGTCGTGCCGCGGTAATCGCCCTGCGCCTCAGCGAGCATGGCTTCCGGCGTGATGAGCCTGTCCTTTGCCCGGCTGATCTCATAGGAGATGACCTTCGGCGGGAAGGTCTTTTCGGTGACGCCGTGCCCCATCTCCTTGATGACGGCTGCCGTGACGCGCTGGGCGTCGTCGGCGTCATAGATCGTGAAGGCGCTGTCGTAGCCGAGGCGGTCGATGTGCTGCCGCAGGATGCGGACACATGCGCTGTGAAAGGTCGCCGCCCAGACATCGCCCGCTGCATCGCCGAGCATGGCGGCGAGACGGGCTTTGAGCTCTGCGGCAGCCTTGTTGGTGAAGGTGATCGCGAGGATGCGCCAGCCGGGGATCGGGGCAAAGCCGAGAAGCTCCGCGAGCCGGTCGGCATCGGGGGGGAGCGTTCCGTCAGCGACCCGGGCGAGATATTCCGCGTCCGCTTCGTCGGCGGGCGGCGGCGTCTCGCCGTAGTAGGCGTTGCCGAAGCGCATCATGAAGGCAATGCGGTTGACGATGGCAGTGGTCTTGCCGCTGCCCGCGCCCGCAAGCACGCTGACGGGTCCCTCGACGGTGCGCACCGCCTCCTGCTGCGGAGGATTGAGCCCGAGTGAGGTCAGATATGCCGTCAGTGCCTGCTGTTTGATCTGGGGTGAAATCTGCATGAGAATTGTTAGACTCCGTTCCGTTTGCCGATTGGGGTTTTCTACTGACCGGATTTCCGGCAATACTACTTTATTATACCATAAGCGGGCAAAAAATGCAATGGGTAACTGAAATTTCATAGAAATGCCCTGCTGAAATGACAATATACCGAAGCTGCACGGAAATCCCCGCCGTTTTCCGGAGCGCCGTTCACGCCGCCGGGAGAACATCTTTTTTTGCAGATGCCTTGTCTTTTTCCGGAAAATGTGATATGATATAAGTTGGGAGAATATCCATAGCAATCGCACACCAATACTGCCACAGAAAAGAGGATGTATTATTATGATGTTTCACAAACGCAACAGAATCTGCTGCATTGCCGCCGCTGCACTGCTCCTCACCGCATGTGCCGATGCCGGCAGCTCCGCCGCAGAATCAAAGCCCGAAACAACACCCGCGGCGCAGTCCGCCGAAACGACGACCGGCGGAATAGAAACCACGACCGATGCATTGGCGGAAACCACGACCGACGCAGCCGGCACCACAACGACCGCTGCCGTCACGACCGGCGACAGCCGGACGACCGCCGCATCAACGACGACTGCGGCACAGCAGACCGCCCCGGAAATCAGCGATGAGCCGGTCGCTTTCAGCAATTACTTCCGGATTGAACAGGTGCTGCCGATCCGCTGCAAGGGCACCGTGACGGCACCCGACGGGCTCAACATGCGCGCCGAGCCGAGCACCTCCGGCAAAAAGATCAAACTGATCAAGGACGGCACCGAGCTCGAGGTCGAGGGCATCGTGCTGACCGGCAGCATCTACAGCTATGAAGACCGCTGGCTCAAGGTCAAGAGCGGCAGCGATGAGGGCTATATGCTCGCGGAATACGTCAACTGCGTCTGCACGGAGAAGCCCGAAACACTGAGCATGGAAAACCGCGTCGCACTCGGCTCGATCCTCTACTACCAGGGCATGCGGCTCGTGAATGACTTTCACCGCGAGGGCGGCGTGCCGAATCTGAATCGCACGGGCAGGACGAACGAGGAGGGCTTTGAGAAGCTCACGCCCAAAAAGACGATCGCAAAGCTGCGTGAGGAGTATCACATTTACTTTGCAAAGGCATTTCCCGACGACTTTGACTACTGCTACCATCAGGAAACAGACGGCTATCTCTGGACCGCCACGGGCTACGGCGACAATGTGCTGCTGGATTATGTCGAGCTCAACCGACTCGACAAGTCTGAGGACAGCGCGCTGACCTATAATGTCACGGTGCACTGGCGCAAGGACGACGATTTCTTCGATTACCCGGAATATGAGGAGATGGTGTTCCGGCTCGTCTATGAGGACGGCAGCTGGAAGATCGCGGAGATGAAATCGCTCTACTGAAACAGGCGACCATAAGGGATGAAGTAGACAGCTCTCTGAAATGAGCGTATGCCAGAAGGACGGGACCGATTATGAAGCTGCTGCTCAGGGGCGGCACCGCGGTCAATGTGTTCACCGGCGAGCTGACCGCACAGAATGTGCTGATCGGCGGCGACCGCATTCTCGGTGTCGGCGATTATACCGAGGCTGACGCAGATTCTGTCTGCGATGTCAGCGGAAAATGGCTCTGCCCTGGCTTTTTTGACGGGCATGCGCCGCTGTGCGCAGAGGGCTGAGCGATGGAATTTGCTGAACTTTCGCCCTGCTGGCAGCGGGTCTTTACGCTGGCTTGGGAATCGGTCTGCATGGGCAGCCGTGCGATCGCGGCGGTCATTGCCGACGACGCGGGGCATATCCTCTCCGAGGGGCGCAACCGCACCGGCGAGCGCACCGTCCCGAATCCCAAGACCGCACATGCCGAGAATGAGGCGGTCGCGGCGCTCGACACGCAGAGATTTCCCGATCTGCACAGCTATACGCTCTATGCCGGGCTCGAGCCCTGCGTCATGTGCATGGGCACCTGCGTGATGGGCGGCATCCGGCGGTTTGTGATCGCCGCGCCGGACAGCTTCGGCGGCGCGATGGGGCTGCTCAAAATGCACCCGTTTCTCGCGGCAAAGCAGATCAGCGTGGAGTGGGCAGACCCTGTGCTCGGCGATATCCAGCGCGGGATGCAGGCGATCCGCGAGCTGCTGCAGCAGAAGGACGAAGCACGCCTGAACGAAATTCTGACGTCCTTCTCCGAGCGCAACCCCAAGGGCGTTGCGGCAGCGCGGGCGCTGGTCGGCTCCGGCATGCTTGCAGCGCGTGCATGCAGCGACTTCACCGCAGAGCAGATCGTCAATGCGCTGCTGGAAGTTAGGGGTTAGAAGCTGCATTTACCTCCCGCCTCCTCACTTCTAACCTCCAGCGTCTGACCTCTACCCTCTCACTTCTAACCTCTAACCGGAAAGGATTGTTTATCTATGCGTGTGATCACAGGTTCGGCGCGCGGGCGAAAGCTCGTGACGCCGCAGGGGCTGGACACCCGCCCGACGACCGACAAGGTCAAGGAGGCGGTCTGTTCGGCGATCCAGTTTGATTTTTCCGGCGCAAAGGTCATTGACCTCTTTGCCGGCAGCGGACAGATGGCGATCGAGGCGCTGAGCCGCGGGGCAAGACATGCGACCCTGCTCGACACCGACGCGGAGGCGATCGCCTGTATCTCCGAGAATGTCCGCGCGTGCGGCTTCAGTGAGAACGCCGTTATCCTCAAAACCGACGCATTTGCGTATTTGCAGCGCTGCCGGGAGGAATTCGACATCGCCTTTCTCGACCCGCCCTACCGCAACGGCATCCTGCAGAGAATCCTGCCCGCGCTGGCGGAGCATATGTCAAAATTCGGCATTATGGTCTGCGAGCACGAGCCCGAGCTGGAATTGCCTGAGAAAATCCTCGGATTTGACTTGCAAAGACAGAAGAAATATGGTAAAATAACAGTGAGTATCTACCGCGCGCCCGAAACCGAGGAATGACCGCGTGCGGGTTACGAAAGGAATGACAGCCATGTCCACGACAGAGCGCCGCATCGCGGTATGCCCGGGCAGCTTTGATCCGGTCACGTTCGGGCATCTCGACATCATCAGCCGCGCCTCCAAGCTCTTTGACCGCGTCATCGTGCTGGTCTCGACCAACCTTGAAAAAAGCCCCGCCTTCACGCTCACCGAGCGCCTGCTGCTGATCGAAAAGGTCACGGAAGGATACAGCAATGTCGTGATCGACATTCTCGAGGATGAGCTGCTCGCGGATTATGTCAGGCGCGTCGGCGCCGATGCGATCGTCAAGGGTCTGCGCGCCGTCACCGACTTTGAATACGAGTTCCAGATGGCACTGGGCAACAAAAAGCTCTGCCCGGAGGCAGAGACCGTTTTTCTGACGACGGCTGCGGAAAATATGTATCTCAGCTCCAGCATCGTCAAGCAGATCGCCGCACTGGGCGGTGATATCTCCAGCTTTGTTCCGGCAGAGATCCTGCCGGCGATAGAGGCGCGTCTGAAGCGTCCCCGCAAGCCGAGCGAAGTCGACGCCGAAACGCGCACACGCCTGCTGACGCAGGTACAGCAATTTGCCAAAACAATCGGAAAGGATGAGAACACATGAACGTATTTGATATTCTCGATGAAATGGATGACATGCTTGAGCATTCCAAGGCATTCCCGCTCGCGGCGCACAAAATTGTCATCGACGGCGACCGGCTCCGCGAGCTGGTCAACGACATCCGCCTTGCGATGCCGAAGGAGATGAAGCGCGCACAGACCATCGACTATGACTGCGACCGCATCATGAAGGAGGCGCAGGCAAACGCCGAATCCGTGATCCGCGATGCGGAGGACCGTGCAAAGACCGTCGTCAAGGAGGCGGAGCAGCGCGCAAAGGCAATGGTCTCGGAGTCTGCGATCGTCTCGGAGGCGAAGAAGAACGCGCACGAGGCACTCTCGCGCACCAAGACCAAGTGCGACGAGACCAAACAGGCGACGGCGGCATTCGTCGCGCAGTCGCTCGCAGCGACCGAGGCGAATATCCGCGACGCCATGAAGCAGACCGAGGCGCAGATGCGCGAGGTGCTCGCACAGCTTCAGAAGGAGCGTGCAAATTGGGACAAGCGCTGACAGAGCTGTTCCGCAGACAGAGCCGCGGCGTGCAGATCCTGATCGTGCTGAGCATCGCATGGATGGTGCTGATCTTCTGCATGTCCGCGCAGAATTCGGAGGAATCGAGCAGCCTGAGCAGCGGGCTGCTGGCAAAGCTGCTCTCGTGGCTCACCCCCGACTGGGACAGCATGGGCGCGCGGGAAAAGCGGCTGCTGCTGGAAAAATGGCACACGTTCTTCCGCAAGCTCGGGCATTTCAGTGAATATGCGGTGCTGGGCGGGCTGCTGACGGCAGCATTCCGTGTCCGGCACACGGAGCGGCAGTCGCCCCCGTATACCCGGGTCTGGCTGCCGCCGCTTGCCGCGCTCTGCTATGCCGCGACCGACGAGCTGCATCAGCGCTTTGTGCCCGGACGCAGCTGTGAGCTCCGCGACGTGATGATCGACTTCTCCGGCGCGCTGCTCGGCACGCTGACCGTGCTCGGCATTCTGCACCTGTACCGGAGACGGCAGGAGCAGCGCGAACCGGAGGAGCTGTTTCCATGATCTATACGCTCAAAACCGTTCAGGCGGCGCAGGCAGCAGCCGCGCGGCTGTTCGGGAAAGCCCGCGCTGACGGTATCCCGTACATCCTCTGTGCGGCGGCACACGCAGACGCGGCTCAGACCGAGCAGGCGGCGATCGGGGCGTTTTCCGCAGATTTTGCCGTGCTCGACACTGCTGACCCGGGCTTTCCGGTCACGCCGCTGACCGTATCGGCAGCGCAGACCGCCGAGCAGGCGCACCACGGGCAGCGCGACCTCACCGGGATGCCCTATATCCTGCACCCGGCGCATGTCGCCGCAGAGCTTAAGGACGAATTCACGGCGGCTGCGGCGCTTCTGCACGATGTGGCAGAGGATACGGCAGTCACGCTGGATGACTTGGCAGAACAATTCCCCGCCCGCGTCATGGCAGTGCTCAGGCTGCTCACGCACGCGCACGGGGAGGATTATGCTGCATATGTCACGCGGCTGCGGGAACACCCCGACGCACGCGCGGTCAAGCTCGCCGACCTGCATCACAATACGGACGAGAGCCGCATTCTGCCGGGAACGGTCTCCGACGAACAGCTTGCGAAATGGCGTGCGAAATACCGCACGGCGCTCGCGATCCTGAATTAGTGGAGCAGAGGTATCTCCGATGGATTTATGATGGGGCGCTGCCCCATGCCCCGCTTAAGGGACATAGTCCCTTAAGAATCCCATAACGACGAAAAGCGGTGTAAATACGGGATCGGGGCTGTTGATTCCTATATCTCAATATCCCTCGGGGGCAGTGTCGCCGAGCGAATCGTCATTGTCGATCCAGACGGCGGTCTCGATGACCGAATATCGGTCGGCATCGTCGCGGATATAGACCCGCTCGATGCCCGCATTGAGGATCAGGCGCTTGCACATGGAGCAGGGCTCGACCGCGCCGTCGAGCCTTCCGGTCTCGGCGTCATGGCAGGCGAGATAGAGCTCCGAGCCGATCAGGTCGGCACGGGCTGCGCTGATGATCGCATTTGCCTCGGCATGGACGCTGCGGCAGAGCTCATAGCGCTGACCGCGGGGCACGCCGAGCTTGGCGCGGTAGCACACGCCGATGTCGGAGCAGTTTCTGCGTCCGCGGGGCGCGCCGTTGTAGCCGGTCGAGATGATCTCGTCATTCTTCACGACGATCGCGCCGAATTTGCGCCGCAGACAGGTGCTCCGCGCACAGACTGCCTCGGCGATATCCAGATAGTAATTGATCTTGTCTCTGCGTTCCATAGCTGCCTCCTTTGACGGTTGTGGACGTTTTTTTCCATTATAGCACATTTGGCGCAAAAACGCAATGGGAGAATGTGTGAAAACCGGCAGATGCGTCTCATGGGAGTAAAGGAACCGCTGATTCAATCGCATTGCTGCGCAATGCATATGCGCGGCTCTGCCCCGCGCCACGCCTAGCGAAGCGTTGGGACACATGACCCTTGAGAATCCCATTATGAAAAAATGACGCATTTTCTTTATTTCCACTGCATCGGGAGTCCAGAGGGATACTATCCCTCTGGCAGGGGTTTGGGGACGGAGTCCCCAATATCAATCCGCCGGAGGCACTTTAATCAGTGTTTCCCTAAAACGGAACCGGGCACTGCCCGGAAATGAGGTGTCAATATGGGAACGATCAGAGTGCAGGGCTCTGCACAGAAGGAATTTGCAGCGGACAGCTTCCGGCTGCACATCACCGTGAGCTGCGAGGCGAAGGATTCGCAGCACGCCGTCCGGAACGGGCACGCCTACATCGAGCGGCTGCTCACCGCGCTGGCAGAGCGCATCGGGCTCGAGCCGGAGGAGCTCACCCTCGGCGATGAGGGCGTCCGCCGCAGCTACGGCGAGGAGGTGCGGTTCAGCTTCACCAAGTCGGTCACGGCGGTGATCCCCGGCTCGCTCACTACGCTGCGCCGCATCACCGAGGTGCTCGAGAGTGCCGAACAGACCGAGTATTCACTCGAATCGCTGCTCTCGACCCGCGCCGAAGCCGAAAAGGACGTCCTGAAGGCGGCAGTCGCGGATTCCCGTGCGAAGGCGGAGCTGCTCGCCGAGGCGATGGGCATGCGCATCACCGGCGCCGATTCTGCTGAGCTCGATTTCCCTGAGAATGCCCCGATGCTCCGCATGGCAAAATGTGCAGACATGGTGTGCGGCAGCTTTATGTCCGACCGTCTGCAGAATCCGGTCATCCGCATCGAAAAGCATGTCAATATCGCGTGGCTGACCGAACCGGCGGAGTGAGCCCATGCTTGAGCTGACTGATCTGCGGGTCATCCGCGCGCTTGCACAGCGCTATGATTTTTCGTTTTCCAAGGGGCTGGGGCAGAATTTCCTGACCGACCCGGAGGTCTGCCCGGCGATCGCCGAATACGGCATTCCCGACAGAGCGTGCGGCGTGCTCGAGATCGGACCGGGCTTCGGCGTGCTGACACAGCAGCTCGCGCTGCGCGCCGAAAGGGTCGCCGCCGTGGAGCTCGACCGGCGCCTGCAGCCCGTGCTCCAAGAGACACTCGCCGATTTTGACAATATCACGGTGCTCTGGCAGGATATCATGAAGGCGGACCCGGCGGCGCTGATCGCAGAGCAATTCCCCGGGCGCGAGGTCACGGTCTGCGCGAATCTGCCGTATTATATCACCTCCCCGATCCTCATGCATCTGCTCGAATCCGAAGCGAGGCTCCGCAGCATCACGGTCATGGTGCAGAAGGAGGCGGCGGAGCGGCTCTGCGCCGAGCCGGGCACCCGTGCAGCGGGCGCGGTGACGGCAGCGGTGCGTCTGCGGGGCGAGGCAGAGCTGCTCTTCCATGTGCCGCGGGAGGCGTTTTATCCCGCGCCGAAGGTCGATTCCGCGGTCATCCGCATCACACCGTATGCCGAGCCGATCTGCACGCCTGAAACACTGCGCAGCGTGCTGAGGATCGTCAAGGCGGGCTTTGCACAGCGCCGCAAGACCGCGCTCAACGCACTGGCAAGCGGGCTGTCGCTGCCGAAGGAGCAGATCGCCGCGGCGCTCGCGGAATGCGGTCTGCCCGAGACCGTCCGCTTTGAGCAGATCGGGCTGGAGACCCTGCTGCAGCTCGAGGCTGCACTGCGCGATTGAACAGCAAAACAGACACGACCGCCGCCCAAGCGCTGCCATGCAGTGCGGGCGACGGTCGTTTGTTGTTCGGATTCTTCCGTGCAGCGGACACATGATTCTTTCTTCTTTATTCTCTATTCTTTTTTCTTTTAGAGCGTCAGCCCGCTGTCCGCAGTGCCTGCTGAAACGCCGCCTTCCATGAAATATATGCGGCGGCATCGGCGGGGTCAGGCTCTGCGCCGGCATTGAGCTGTGCCCAGACCGCCGCGGCACATGCGGGCGGCTCGGGCAGTCCGGCAGATTCGCCGCTGCCGGGTGACATGCCCGCCGCGGTCAGCACGAAGACATGCTGCGGCGGATTCCCCTCCATATCGGTGATGCGGCGCTCCTGCGGTGAAAGCGCACGCTCTGTGCACGAAAACCGCAGAAACGGCGGCAGCAGCAGCTCATCCTCGGCAGATTTCGCATAATCGGGGAGCAGCTCCCGGAAGATGATGCAGGGCGTCTGCGCGGGAATCTCCCACTGCAGCAGCACAATGCCGCGTTTGTCGCCGTATGCGGGGAGAAAGCCGCTCATGCAGGTCGAGACGAAGGCACAGGTCTCCCCCGTTTCTGCGTATGCCGCAAAATCCTCAGCGCGCTCGACCCGGAAGCCCTCTGTCGGCTCGGTACGGCGTCCGGTGCCGGCAGCGGCGAGCAGCGCGCGGAACAGGCTGAACAGCCGCTCCGTATCTGCGAAAAACGCCGGATTGAGCCGCTTTCCCTCGCGGATGCGCAGCCGCTCCGTGCGCAGACCGCCGTAGAGCAGCGCATTGATGCTGATATAGGCGCGGGGGTCGCCCCAGAACGGGTCGTCCCGGTCACAGGCGGGAATGTCGCCCTCGTAATACCGCACCGCGCGGCGCAGAACGTCTTTGTTCATGCAGATACCTCCGTTTTCTTTCCGCCCGTTTCAGAACAGGCGCTGCTTCATTTCAGGGAAGAGGCAGGAGGGAGCAGGGAGGAGGTGAATACGGAATGTGAAGTGATGGGCGGGCAAAAGAAGAAAGAATAACGGCGGTATCCGCTTCGCGGATGATTCAGAATGCACCGCTGTGCGCCCGCCGTTTCAGCGGAAAAACCCGGAGAACGGAACAACTCCTCACTCCTAACTCGACTTCCCACCTGTTCCCTCCTGCCTCACAATCGATTCTGAAGGAAGGATTGTCTATATTATAGCACGGGGCGGCGGAAAACGCAATGGGGGCGCGCAAAATCACGCACCGGTCTCCGCCGATGCCCAGCCCTCCAGCGGCGTCAGTACACCCTTATCCATCTCGCAGACGGTATCGCAAAGCACAGAAATATCCTCCGCGGAATGCGACGCGATCAGAATGGTCTTGCCCTGAGCTTTGAGATCAAGCAGATACTGCCGCATATCCGCGACACCCTCCTTGTCGAGGCCGTTCATCGGCTCGTCAAGAATCAGCAGGTCTGGATTCTCCATGATCGCCTGTGCAAGCCCCAACCGCTGCCGCATGCCGAGGGAATATTTCCGCACATGGCGCTTCAGATCGGGGTCGAGCCCGACCTTCTGCATGGCGGCGCGAATCTCCTCCTTGCCGATTTTGCGGTTGAGGTCGGCAAGCAGCTTGAGATTGCGATACCCCGAATAATACGGGATAAATCCCGGTGTCTCGATGATGATGCCGACCGATTCGGGGAAGTCGCAGTCTTTGCCGATATGCTTGCCCGCGACGATAACTGTACCGGCGGTCGGGCGGACAAACCCGCAGATGCACTTCATCAGCATCGTTTTGCCGCTGCCGTTTCTGCCGATCAGGCCGTGTATTTTCCCCTTTTCAAATGTGACGGAGATGCCTTTGAGTATCTCTGTTTTTTTGATCGTCAGCTGTAGATTCTGTACCGTAATCATTTCAGTTCCTCCCGAGCATAAAGTCACAGCGCTTTGCACAGTAACCGGAATAGAGCAGCAGAAGAAGATTTCCGGCGATCAGATAGAGTGCGGAGCCCCAGAGCGGAAAAATCTCCTGATTGAAAAATGCCGCGTGATGCCAGCCGACGGTCGCATTGGAAATCGGAAAAAACCACTGTGCCCAGTGCCGCGCATTCCAGAAAAGCGCGCCCGCCGACACAATCAACAGATTGACAAACACCGCTGCGAGCTTATTGAACCGCACCGTCAGGCAGATCTGCAGCTGCCCGAACAGCGTGATCTGCAAAAACATCAGCAGTGTGCTTTTCCACATTGCTTCGTAGGGGCGGTAATAATTCTGGATGGATTCATGCAGCACGGCAAGCATGTTCTGTGTGCGCAGATCGGCGTTGCTCTCGGTGAGGAGCTGCCGCATCGTATTGCTCCAGCCGTTTGCGACAAAGGAGAGATCGCCCGTGAGCAGCAGCGAAAACAGAAACACCGCCAGCAGATAGAACGCCGATGTCAGATACACAAATGCGAGCTGATTCCGCAGCCAGCGCTTCCGCCCAAGCCTTGCGATCACAAAGAGCGCATTGCCGGTCAGGTCGGGATAATCAATGATGAGGAATAGATAGACCAGCACGACGACCATCATGGAGAAGCCGTTGCCGAGCAAAGTGAGAAAGCCCTCGAACAGATTGAGCGACTCCCTGAAATATGCGGATATTTCGCGCAGCGGCAGCAGGATATAGGAAGTGCTGTAGATCAGCGTGACCGCGAGCAGCATCTGCTTATCGGAGCGCAGCCAGCGGGTCAGCTCCGAGCGCATGAGTGACAGTCGTTTCACCAGCGTACCCTCCTTTTCATCAGTGCGGCGGAGGCGGCATTCAGCAGGAGAATCAGCAGCAGCACACCGGCATAGAGCAGCCATAACGGCGCTGAAAAAGTGCGCGAAAACCATGCGTCCGTATTGGACAGCAGCGCGGAGGGCGAGAGCAGCTCCCAGCGGTTGTCAAAGGGCACAGTCTGCACGACCAGCTTGCCCGAAAGCGTGTCCAGCAGATAATTGAGGATCATCGGGATGCCGATGCCGCGGAACTTGTTTTTTGTGAGCTGCATCGTCAGCATGCAGAAGGACGCGGTCAGCGCGCAGGCAAGCGCAAATGTCAGCAGCCGCAGCAGAATCCCTCCGAGCTCTGCGAGATCGGGCAAGGTGCGGTAATAGATCACCTCGCCGGTGTCGTAGTTGAAATCAAATCGATTCGGCAGACAGATGTAACACAGCAGCACAAAGGCGGCATAGCCCATTGTGACAAAGCTGCTGCCCGCGAGCAGATTTGACAGATGCGACCGCAGCAGAAAGCCGCGGATGCCCGTCCGGCTGACCTGGAGCCGCCAGCAGCCGCCCTGCAGGGCATCCTCCAGCGGGAAGAGAAAGGGCACGGCGATCAGCAGCGGAATCAGGATCGTGAACCACAGGTCGGAGGAATATACCATTCCCCCTGCGGTGCAGTTCGCCTTGCTGAGCAGACCGTTCAGCAGAATCCTGAAATATGATTGCTTTTCCTCATCGTCCGTCACCCGCAGCAGATACATCACCGGCACGACCGCCGCGGTGAGAAAGCCGAGCCGGCGGTTGGTCAGCCTGATCATCCGCCGTCACCCGCTTCCGTGCATGCACAGCGCGTCAGATCGCGCCGGACGGTCAGAACGGGCGTTTTTGTTTTGCGGTTCATCGGCATCGCTCCTTTCGTGTTTTGCCCTCTGTCAACCGGGATGGCAAAACCGGTGCGCGGAATAACAGCATTTCCGAAACTTTGTAGCATCATCTGATTATGCGCTCGGATTTGCCTCCGCATTTGTGCAGATTCACGGTATCGCTTTACACATGGAGCGAGACGCAAAACAAATCTTTTCGCCCGCGCTCCGCACAATTTCACCGGAAAACCGCTCCCCCGCCGCTGCGGCTGCAAAGCAGCAAGAATTCTGCGAAATTCGTCAGTTTGCTGCAAGAACCGGCGCTCGGTTTGTGCAAAATGACGGCAAAGCAGTGCCGTTTTCGTCTATTCACCGGAAATCATGTCGTTTTTTTGTCAATTTCGGCTATTGCTTTTTCCTGCAAAATCGGGTATAATAAGAGCGTATGTGCATCCCTTCACAACAAATTGCTGCCGTACAGTCCGGTATGCCGGCAGCAGCTCCCGCGCACGGGGTGCGGGTCCGTCAGATTCCATATGCATACCGGAGAATGGAGTCAAGCAATGTCCAAATTTTCCGAAAAGGTCACGCAGGATTTCCTGAACCGCCTGCAGACACAGTTCAACGTCACGCCCGACGAGGCAAGCGACAAGCAGATCTATCTGGCACTCTCCTCCGTCATCTGCGAGCTGATGAGAACCAAGCGTCAGAAGTTCATGAACCATGTCAATTCCACCGGCGAGAAGCAGATCTTCTACCTCTCGATGGAGTTCCTCATGGGACGTTCCCTCAAAACCAGCCTGTATAATCTCGAGCTGGCTGAGGATATCGAGAAGTTTCTCAAGAAATTTGACATCAAGCTCGACCGCATCTACGACTACGAGCCCGACGCGGGTCTCGGCAACGGCGGTCTGGGGCGTCTCGCCGCATGCTATCTCGACGGTCTCGCGACCACGGGCTACCCGGCGACCGGTCACTCGATCTGCTATGAGTACGGCATCTTCAAGCAGAAGCTCGAGGAAGGCTGGCAGACCGAGCTCCCCGACAACTGGCTCCCCGGCGGCGAGGTCTGGCTCGACCCCAGACCCGAGCAGGCGATCGAGGTCCACTTCGAGGGCGATCTCGAGGAATACTGGGATCAGCAGTATCACCACGTTTCCCATGTCAACTACTCGACCGTCACCGCGATCCCCTATGACATGTATGTCTCGGGCTACGGCTCCAACGCGGTCTCCGTGCTGAGACTGTGGGCGGCAAAGGCACCGAGCTTCGATATGGCGATGTTCAATCAGGGCGACTACTCCAAGGCACTGGCGCAGAATTCCATCGCAAACGCGATCTCGAAGGTGCTCTACCCCAACGACAACCATCTCGAGGGAAAGTCGCTGCGCCTGCGTCAGCAGTATTTCCTCTGTGCGGCGGCAGTCGGCGATATCGTCAACAACCACATGAGCGTCTACGGCACGCTCGACAACCTCGCCGACAAGGTCGCGATCCATATCAACGACACCCACCCGACGCTCGCCATCCCCGAGCTGATGCGCATTCTGCTCGACGACTGCGGCTACGGCTGGGATAAGGCATGGGATATCACCACCAGAGTCTTCGCCTACACCAACCACACGGTCATGGCTGAGGCGCTCGAGAAGTGGGATATCAACCTTGTGCGCAGAGTCATCCCGCGCATCTTCTCGATCATCGTCGAGATCAACAACCGCTACTGCGCACGCATCTTCGAGAAGACCAGCAACAGCGAGCTGACCACCCGCATGTCGATCATTCAGGACAACATGATCCACATGGCGACCCTCTGCGTCGCGGCATCGCACAGCGTCAACGGCGTTTCCAAGCTGCACTCCGAGATCATCAAGGAGCGCGTCTTCCACGATGAATTCTGCGACACGCCCGAGAAGTTCACGAATGTCACCAACGGCATCGCCTACCGCCGCTGGCTGTATCAGTCGAACCCGGGGCTCACGCAGCTCCTGCGCGACACGATCGGCACAGGCTTCCTCAAGAACGCCTCTGAGCTCGAAAAGCTGCGCCGGTTCCAGGATGACGCCGAAGTGCTCGACAAGCTGACGGCTGTCAAGCGCAAAAACAAGGAGGAGTTTGCCAAGTATGTCAAGGCGAAGAACGGCATCATCCTCAATCCCGACGGCGCCTTCGACGTGCAGGTCAAGCGTCTGCACGAATACAAGCGCCAGCACCTCAATGCGCTCAACATCCTCGCGGATTACCTGATGCTGCTCGAAAATCCGGATATGGATTTCGCGCCGAAGACCTATATCTTTGCGGCAAAGGCAGCCCCGGGCTATTATCTCGCAAAGCAGATCATCAAGATGATCTGGGCGCTCTCCGAGGAGATTCGCCGCCACCCGAAGATCAAGGATAAGCTGTCGGTCGTCTTCCTCGAGAATTACTGCGTCACGCTCTCCGAGCTGCTGATGCCGGCTTCCGATTTCTCCGAGCAGATTTCGCTCGCGGGCACCGAGGCTTCGGGCACGGGCAACATGAAGCTGATGCTCAACGGTGCTGTCACGATCGGTACGCTCGACGGTGCAAATATCGAGATCAAGGACGCCGCAGGCGATGAAAACATCATCATCTTCGGCATGAAGACCGAGGAGGTCAACTCCCGCAAGCCGCATTACCGTCCGCAGGATATCTGCAACAATCACGGCATCATCCGTGCCTGCGTCGACCGTATTCAGCACGGCATCAACGATATCAGCTTCCCGGAGATCGCGCAGTCGCTGCGCACCGTCGATCCCTATATGGTGCTCGCGGACTTCGACAGCTACCGCGCCGCGCAGGCTTATGCAGCACAGTGCTATGCGGATAAGCACCGCTTTGCGCGCATGAGCCTCAACAACATCGCAGGCGCAGGCATCTTCTCCGCCGACCGCGCTGTCACCGAGTATGCGAAGAACATCTGGCATCTTTGAAGATCATGCGGAATGCAGAATGCGGAATTGGGAGGATTCGGCAGCGCTGCTGTAGCCGCAATACAAAAATAACAATGTGTGAGTGCGGGCGGTTGGTGGCAATCGCCCGCATTTTCTTTTACGGAATCGAGGGATGACTGTGAAAAAATATAGGCACACACTGCGCCTCCTGACGGTGCTGGTTCTGCCGCTTCTGCTCTTCCGCGTCTGCGCGGTGCCCGCCTTTGCCGAAGCAACAACGGCGCCTGTCAGCGAAATTGATCTGCTCGTCGGCGAGCTGCCCGATCAGGATCATGTGTTCCGAAGCTATTGGGCTGCTTATTTTCGCTGCCTCTTCCGCTTTCTGACGCATCCGGGCGAAATGACAGGCATCGTGCTCTGCGGCGTGGTGACGGCGATTGTGCTGATTCTTCTGGTCCCTGTTATGTACGGGCTGTTCGCCTCTTTTCTCCTCGATCGGGCGGATAGCGAGGATACCGTATGGGCTGATTCCGGCACTCCCGTATCCTTTTGGACAGGTCCCGGCGAAGTCTTCAGCGGATGCAGCGGCTTTTTTCGGAAGCTCCTGATCTGTATCGTGGTGTTCTCTCCCTGCATCGCAGACGGGCTCATTCTGTATGCCTACTTTGAAAAGGGACTCATCACCTGTATCGTGATGCCTGTGCTGTTGTTGGTGCTGCGTCTGCTGCTCGGCATTGCGTCGTTTTTCATAATCGCTTTCGTTCTGGATTTCGGCTTGGGTTATCTGATCGGAACGGTGCATTATGTGTGTCAGCCTCTGTTCTCGAAGCAGCACCCGAGCAGGAGCCTGAAATTCCTCTCCACACACTACAGCAATAATAAAGTGCTTTGCTACGCTTCCATCATCTTCGGAATGCTGGCGGCACTGATCATGCAGTTCATCCCCGTGATGATGGATCTGGTATGACACGGGCAAAGCCCGGCATAGGATGATCCGGTATGACAAAGCAGCACCTTCTTTTCTTGGCGCTTCCCCTGACGGCAGCCTGATGTTCCTGCCGTTCCGCAATCCGCTGCCGTATATGTACCCCGTTCTGTGCAAAGACTGAATCTGAAAGGAGCAATGTTCATGCGACGTATCTATGACAGCTGGGACCGCGCCTACAAATCGATATTCGGGGCGCTCCGTCAGAATGAGCCCTGTACCTTTACGATCTGCCTGCCGAAATCGGCAGGGCTGGATTCCAACCCCATGCTCGTGCTCTACCGCCCGGGCATGAAGGAACAGTTTATTCCGATGAACACTGTCTATGAAAGCGGCGGAGATGTGTATTATTCCGCAACTGCCTCCGCGAAGATCCCCGGCGTGCATTATTACTATTTCTCCTTCATCGCCGGCGGGCAGTGGCATTATATCAAAAAGGCTGCCTGTCACGAGGGCGTCGACGGGCACGGCGATCTCTTTCAACTCACGGTCTATGACGAGGCATTTGAAACGCCGGCATTCCTCAAGGGCGGCGTGATGTATCAGATCTTCCCCGACCGCTTCTGCAAAAGCGGTCTGCCGCATGACAATGTGCCGAATGACCGCGTGCTCCGCGACGACTGGTACGGCACGCCGTGGTATAAGCCCGACCAGAACGGGCATGTCTGGAACAACGACTATTTCGGCGGCGATTTAGAGGGCATCGTGCAGCAGCTGCCCTATCTCGAATCGCTCGGCGTCACCTGCATCTATCTCAACCCGATCTTTGAGGCGCACGAGAATCACCGCTACAACACCGCAAACTACCGCAGAATCGACCCGCTGCTCGGCACCAATCAGGATTTCCAGCGGCTCTGCACCGAGGCGGCGCGCCACGGCATGCAGGTCATTCTCGACGGCGTGTTCTCGCACACCGGCGCCGACAGCATCTATTTCAACAAGTTCGGGCGCTACGACACCGAGGGCGCCTACAACTCCCCGAACAGCCCCTATTTCAAGTGGTACACCTTCCAGCATTACCCCGACACCTATGAGGCGTGGTGGGGCATCGACACGCTGCCGAATGTCAACGAGAACCAGCCCGAATACACGGACTATATCACCGGGCGCGGCGGCGTGCTCGAATACTGGATGAGCCTCGGCGCAGCGGGCTTCCGCCTCGACGTCGCCGACGAGCTGCCCGACGCCTTTCTCGACCGCCTGCACGACTGTGTCAAGCGCGCCGACGGCGAGCATATCGTGATCGGCGAGGTGTGGGAGGATGCCTCGACCAAGGAGGCTTACGGCATCAAGCGGCGCTATCTGCTGGGCAATCAGCTCGATTCGGTCATGAATTACCCCTTCCGCACTGCGATCATGCAGTTTCTCGGCGGGTGCAGCCCCTATGACTTCCGCAACCAGATCATGACCATCCTCGAGAATTATCCGAAATGCGTCGTCGACGTGCTGATGAATTTCGTCTCGACGCACGATATCGAGCGCGCGATCACGGTCTTCGGCGGCGAGCCCTCGCACGGGCACAACAAGGACTGGATGGCAGAACGCCGGCTCAATCCGCAGCAGTATGCGATCGGCAAAAAGAAGCTGATGTGCGCGATGGTGCTGCAGTTCTTCCTGCCGGGCGTGCCGAGCATCTATTACGGCGACGAAGCCGGTCTGGACGGCTACGGCGACCCCTTCAACCGCCGCTGCTACCCGTGGGGGCGCGAGGATCACGAGCTGATCGAATATACGCGGGAACTCTCGCGCATCCGCCATCTGTCGAAGGTGTTCATCGACGGCAGCCTGAAATTCCTGACGCTGAACGACGATTATATCGTCTTTGCGCGCTACCGCGAGCAGCGCAGAAAGGCAATGGTCATCGCGCTGAACCGCTCCGACCGCGAGATCCGCTTTGACGTGGACAAAACGCCCTTCACCGACCGCTATACGATGTTCGACACCGTGCACGGGCAGATCGAGGGCAATGAGGTCATTCTGCCACCCTACGGCTTTGTGGCAGTCAAGGTCGAGCTGTAAACAAACGGAATCCGCCGGCATGTCCGGTCATCATAAACGGAGGTATTTCACATGCATAATCTGGAAAAACTGACAGAGAGCTTTAAGCTGAAGTGGGAGAAATTCCTGCTGAGCTGCGACGCCGTTGAAGAAGCGGACGAATGGGACACCGAGATCAACGGCGAAATGGACGTCTATTTCGAGCTGGAGCTGACCGGCGCGGTCATCCGCCTGATCGCGGCAGACGGCAGGGTCACGGAGAAGGAGGCGGAGTTCCTCAACCGCTGCTTCGGGTTTGAATACACACCGGAGGAGCTTGCGGAGGTCTGGCACGACAGCAGCGACTCCCTCGGGGAATCGCTCGATGCGCATTTTGAGGGCAGCCTTGCGCGGCTGCGCACGACCAGCGAGAAGCTGGCGGACGCCTATCTCGAGCTGCTGCACCTGATCTGCGATATCATCACGGAGAGCGACGGCGTGACCGCACCTGAGGAGATCGAGGCGGTCAAACGCCTGCGCGCACTGGAATAAGGCTCCGGCGCGCGCCCGGAGCCCCATTCAAATCCATCCGCGAAGCGGATACCGCCATTATTTTTTATTCGTTATTCTTTATTCTTTCTTCTTTCCTAATTTTGGGAGTATCACGCCACAGAAGGCGCGTTCAGCGCCGTGCAGTTACGCAAATTGGGTGAGAATGCAAAACGGCTCGCGGAGCCAAATCGCCAGCCCGGGCTCCGGGCTCCGGGCGGCTTGACAGAATAACGGATTTGTGGTATGATAAGGAAGGGTATGGCTGCGCATCCGGTGCAGTGCCCCCAAGATTGACCTTCAAACAGAAAGGAACAATGCAAAGCTATGGTTACTGCAATCGTAGGCGGAAACTGGGGCGATGAGGGCAAGGGCAAGCTGACAGACGTCTTTGCCGAGAATGCCGATTTTGTCATCCGGTTTCAGGGCGGCGCAAACGCCGGTCACACCATCATCAATGAGTACGGAAAGTATGTCCTGCACATCCTGCCGTCCGGTGTCTTCCAGAAGGGCACCGTCAACCTGATCGGTCCGGGTGCTGCATTCAATGCCGAGGCGTTCAAAAAGGAGCTCGACGCACTGAAAGCCGGCGGCGTCCCCGCACCCGATGTCCGCATCTCCGACCGTGCACAGCTCGTGATGCCCTATCATGTGCTCTTTGACAAGCTGGAGGAGCAGCGCCTCGGAAAGCACAGCTTCGGCTCGACGCAGTCCGGCATTGCTCCGCACTATTCCGATAAGGCGATGAAGATCGGCTTCCAGCTCGCAGAGCTCTATAATCAGAATCTTGAGGAGAAGGTCGAGCGCGTCTGCACGATCAAGAATGCGACCATCGCCGGGCTCTATCCCGATGCAGAGCCGCTCAAGCCCGCCGAAATCCTCGCCTATCTCCGGGAGGTCGGCGAATATGTCAAGCCCTATCTCTGCGATATGGCTTCGCTGATGCGTCAGGCAGTGGCGGACGGCAAATCCATTTTGCTCGAGGGGCAGCTCGGCGCACTGCGCGATATCACCAACGGCATCTATCCGATGACGACCTCCTCCTCGACGCTTGCAGGCTACGGCGCAGTCGGCGCATGCCTGCCCCCGCACGAGATCCGGCGCGTCATCACCGTCGTCAAGGCATATTCCTCCTGCGTCGGCGCAGGTCCCTTCACGACTGAAATTTTCGGCGAGGAAGCAGATGTGCTCCGTCACCGCGGCGGCTCTGACGGCGAATTCGGTGCAACGACCGGACGCCCGCGCAGAATGGGCTGGTTCGATGCCGTTGCGACCCGATACGGCGTTGCGATGCAGGGCACGACCGATGTCGCGCTCTCGCTGATCGACGTGCTGGGCTATCTCGACGAGATTCCGGTCTGCGTCGCGTATGATATCAACGGCGTGCGCACAACCGAATTCCCGAGCGGCGACCGCCTCGATATGGCAAAGCCGGTCTACGAGAAGGTGCCCGGCTGGAAGACCGATATCATGGGCATCACCGAGTGGGACGAGCTCCCGCAGGCTGCAAAGGATTATGTCGAATACGTCGAGAAGCTGATCGACTGCCCGATCACGATGATCTCGACCGGTCCCAAGCGCAGCGATATGATCTATCGCTGAACGCAGATCAACGGAACATCATGAAAGCCGGTATTCCTTCGGGGATACCGGCTTCATTTGTCCGGCAGCGGAAACTTCTTTGCGCATTCTCCCATTGCTTTTTTCAGGAGAATGTGCTATAATAAGGTGTCATGCATCATCCGAATGCAACTGAAAGGAGGCGTATCCCCCGAATACCCCGGGATACGAGCAAGAAATGGAAGAGAATCTCAGAACGCCCGACACCTATTTCGCCGACAATGTGTTCAACGAGCATGTGATGGCGAACCGGCTGCCGCGCAAGGTCTTTGAGGCGGTCATGTCGACCCGCAGACTTGGCACGCCCCTCCCGCGCGATGCCGCAGATGTCGTCGCGGGCGCCATGAAGGACTGGGCGGTCTCCAAGGGCTGCACCCACTACACGCACTGGTTCCAGCCAATGACCGGCATCACCGCCGAAAAGCACGACGCATTCCTCACACCCAAGGGCGGCGGCGTCATCCTCGAATTCTCCGGCAAGGAGCTCATCAAGGGCGAGCCCGATGCGTCGTCGTTCCCCTCGGGCGGTCTGCGCGCGACCTTCGAGGCGCGCGGCTATACCGCATGGGACCCCACCTCCGATGCGTTCATCAAGGACCGCACCCTCTGCATCCCGACCGGCTTTGTCGCCTACACGGGCGAGGTGCTCGACAAGAAGACCCCGCTGCTGCGCTCAATGGAGGCGGTCTCCCGCGCCTCCGTGCGGATGCTGCGTCTCTTCGGCAATGACCGCGTGCAGCGCGTGCTGACCAATGTCGGACCCGAGCAGGAGTATTTCCTGATCGACAAATCCAGCTTCGATGCGCGCGAGGACCTGATCCTCACGGGCAGAACCCTCTTCGGTGCCATGCCTCCGAAGGGCGAGGAGATGGACGACCACTATTTCGGCAACCTGACGCAGCGTGTCTCCGACTTCATGCGCGAGCTCGACGAGGAGCTCTGGAAGCTGGGCATCTACGCGAAGACCGAGCACAACGAGGTCGCACCGGCGCAGCACGAGCTCGCCCCGGTCTACACCACGTCGAATATCGCCGCAGACCACAATCAGCTCACGATGGAACTGATGAAGAAGACCGCGCTCCGGCACGGGCTGGTCTGCCTGCTGCACGAGAAGCCCTTTGCGGGCATCAGCGGCTCGGGCAAGCACAACAACTGGTCGCTCTCGACCGACGACGGGCAGAATCTGCTCGACCCGGGCGACACCCCGCAGGACAACATGATCTTCCTGCTGACGCTCTGCGCGATCCTGAAGGGCGTCAAGGAATACGCGCCGCTGCTGCGTCTCTCGTCCGCCTCCGCGGGCAACGACTGCCGTCTCGGCGGCAACGAGGCACCCCCGACCGTCATCTCGGTCTTTGTCGGCGACGACCTGCAGCGCGTGCTCGACGCGATCGAGCAGGGCAAGCCGCTCGATGCAAACGGCAAGGAGCGCTTCAATCTCGGCGTCGATGCGATCCCGCAGTTCCGCAAGGATGCGACCGACCGTAACCGTACATCGCCGATGGCATTCACCGGCAACAAGTTTGAATTCCGTATGCTGGGCTCTGCCGATTCGATCTCCTGCTTCAATTTCGTGATGAACACGGTCTTTGCGTCGGTCGTCACCGGCTTCTGCGAGGAGCTCGAGCAGGCGGCGGACTTCCGCAGCGCGCTCCATGAGCTGCTCGTGCGCACCATCCGCGAGAACAGGGACATCATCTTCAACGGCAACGGCTACGGCGACGAGTGGTTCGACGAATGCCGCCGCCGCGGTCTGCCGAATTACCCCTCGACGGTCGAGGCACTGATGCAGTATGACCGACCGGAGTTCGTGCAGATTTTTGAGGAGCAGAAGGTGCTGACCGGCGCGGAGATCACCTCGCGCAAGGAGATCCTGCTCGAGAACTACAGCAAGACCGTCGGCATCGAGGCAAAGACCATGCTCGACATGGCGCGCAAGAAGATTCTGCCCGCCGTCATTTCCTACACCAAGGAGCTGATGGATTCGATTGACTTAAAGCACCGCCTCTTCGACGAAATCCGCATCCATGCGCGCGTGGAGGAGGAGCTTGCCGCAAAGATCAGCGACCTGACCGCTGCGCTCTACGACGCGATCGGCGACCTGCGCGAGCAGATCGACGCGGCTGCGCGCGCCGAGGGCACGATCGCGACCGCACAGGCATACCGCAGTCTGGTCGTGCCTGCAATGGAGCGCATGCGCACGACGGCAGATGCGCTTGAGGTGCTTGTGCCGCAGGAGAAGTGGCCATTCCCGTGCTATTCCGAAATCCTGTATAACATCTGACGATGAAGCTGCTTGCTTATCACTGCTGCCCCGGAGTTCCCGGCGGGAGCTACCGGGAATACACCGCAGAGGAGCTCACGGACCCGGAGAAGCTGGAGCATGTGTTCGATTACTGCCAGATTCTTGACGCATATATCACCGCAGACGGCTGGTATTTTCTGATTGCGCATTACGGCTTTGAGAAGCTCTATGAGATTGACCGGAAAAGCGGCTGGTTTGACGAGGACACGCTTGCGGAATATATTGAGCGTATCTGCGGTCAGATTCAGATGCTGGAAGAGCTCCGGCGGAAGGATGCCGAAGAATACGACACGCTCGTGCTGGAGAGCACCAAGGAAAAAATCGCCGATATCAAGGCGTATGCGCAGTCCAAGGGCATGAGCCCGCAGGCGCTCATTCGCACGGCGCTCGACGAATTCCGCCATACACGCGGTGAGCTGCACACCCCGCGCTATCTGCTCACCTTCTGCCCCGACAAGGGATACTTTTTCAGCTGGAGCTGCGCCGCAGAGGAGCGCTTCGGCTACCGGATCCCGCCGGAGAAGCTGCCGGTCTCACCGGAGACCGCTGCGGCAGTTCATGCGCTGTATGCCGACTATATCGCGCTGAAATCGCCCGAGCACCCGTACGATCGCCCGCGGCTGACCCCGCAGCAGTTTGCTGCGCTCAACGCAAGGGCAGATACGCTATATGTGCAGGCATCGCAGGAGCTCGGCGCGGATTTTCAGATTCAGAAGCAGGATGCGTGGTTCTGAACGGAGATGTGACAGTATGAAAACGAAGGCGAAAAAGATCCTGATGCTCCCGGCGGGGGCGATCCTGCTGATCGCTGCCGCAGCCGGCATTTATCTGCCGTGCTATGCGAACAAGCGCACACTGCGGCTTTCCGGCTTTACAAAGCAGCGCGCAGACGGCACCTATTACGCCGCGGCAAAGGATTCCAAAAGCAGCATCCTCGTGGCATCCGACGTCGATCTGACACCCTATCTCGAAGACCCGGACGCCGTGCTGGAGGTCTCCGGCGAGGTGACAAGGCTGCGCATCGCGCATTTTGACTGCATGGGAGTGTATCTGCCGTGCCTGTGCTACGACTACCGGATCCATGCCGTGCTCTCGGCGGGACCGGCACCGGAGGAGTGAGCCCCTTGCAGGAAGCGCTGCTGGAGTGGTTTGCGGAGAATCACCGCGCGCTGCCGTGGCGCGAAAACAAGGACCCCTACCGCGTCTGGCTCTCGGAGATCATGCTCCAGCAGACCCGCGTCGAGGCGGTCAAGCCCTATTATGCGCGCTTTCTCGCGGCGCTGCCCGATATCCGGGCGCTCAGCGCATGCGAGCCCGACACGCTGATGAAGCTCTGGGAGGGGCTCGGCTACTATTCCCGCGCGCGCAATCTGCAAAGAGCCGCACAGGTCATCACGGAGAAGCACAGCGGCGAATTTCCGCGTACCTACGGGGAAATCCGTGCGCTGCCCGGCATCGGCGACTACACCGCCGGTGCAATCGCATCGATCTGCTTTGACCTCCCCGAGCCCGCCGTCGACGGCAATGTGCTCCGCGTCTGGACAAGGCTCAAGGGCGACAGCCGCTGCACCGACGATCAGGCTGTCAGACGCGATATCCGCGAGCAGCTCCGCGCGGTCTATCGCCGATGCGAGGACTGCGGCATGCTCACGCAGGCGCTCATGGAGCTGGGCGCGACGGTCTGCGTCCCGAACGGCGCCCCGCACTGTGCACAGTGTCCGCTGCGGGAGGGCTGCGAGGCGCACCGCACCGATACGGCGTCGGAATACCCGGTGCGGAAGACGAAAAAAGCACGCAGAATCGAGGAATACACCGTGTTCATTCTGCAGTGCGGCGACCGCATTGCGCTGCAGAAGCGCCCGGAAACCGGTCTGCTGGCTGGGCTCTGGGAGCTGCCGCATCTCGACGGCAGGCTGCGCGCGCAGGAGGCGCTCGACGCGATCGCAGACTGGGGCACCGGCACATGCGAAATGCTGTCGACACGGCAGAAAAAGCACATATTTACGCATATTGAATGGCATATGGCATGTGCGCATATCCTCTGCACGAATATGCCGGAGCGGTTCACATGGGTGACCGCAGAGCAGCTCGGCTGCGAGACCGCCCTCCCGACCGCATTCCGCATCTGTCTGCCGGAAGAGTACGTAGTGAGAAGTGAGGAGTGAGGAGTTGTTCCGTTATCTTCACTTCTGCCGCTGAAACGACGGCTGAAAACTGGGGTTGCGGCGAAGCCCCGTTCAGAATCCATCGCGTAGTTTGCTTGCAAACATGCGATACCGCACCTCCTCCCTCCTCACGCAAAAAAGAAAGGAAGTATCACTATGACCTACAAAGAGGAATTCATCAAGTTCATGACCGAATGCGGCGTGCTGACCTTCGGCGAATTCACGCTGAAATCGGGCAGAAGGGCGCCCTATTTCATCAACACCGGCAACTATAAGACCGGCGCGCAGCTCTGCCGTCTCGGCGGATATTACGCCGCCTGCATGCAGGAGCACGGGCTCGAAGCCGACGTGCTCTTCGGTCCGGCTTACAAGGGCATCCCGCTGGCGGCTGCCGCGGCGATCGCACTCTACCGCGAGCACGGCATCGAGGTCGGCTATGCCTACGACCGCAAGGAGGTCAAGGACCACGGCGAGGGCGGCATGATCGTCGGCTCGAAGCTCGAGGACGGCACAAAGGTCGTGCTGATCGAGGATGTGATGACCTCGGGCAAGGCACTCAGAGAGGTCTACCCCAAGCTCAAAGCCGTCGCGGATGTGAACATCACCGGCATGGTCATCACGGTCGACCGGCAGGAAAAGGGGCTCACGAGCGAGAAATCCGCCGTGCAGGAGGTCAAGGCGGAATTCGGCATCGACGTCTGTTCGATCGTCACCGTCAGCGATATCATTGCAGCGATCGAGGAAGGCGTGGTCGACGGAAAGGCATATCTCCCGCAGATGCTTGCCTACCGTGAGCAGTACGGCGTGAAGGAATAACAGCGGGCATGAGCGGAAAACCGTGTCACAGGCGGGCGGATATATGACCTTTGTGCTGGAAAAGGACACATGAAACGGGGATTCCCCGTTGACAAGCGGGCAAAAATGTGGTACAATAGGAATGTGAGCAGACTGAGCAGCCGCGGCAGCGATTTCAGCTGACGAGGAAAGTCCGGGCATCACAGAGCAGGGCAGCTGCTAACGGCAGCCGGAGGCGACTCCAGGGCTAGTGCAACAGAGATGAGACTGCCGTGTCCTCACGGATGCGGTAACGGTGGAAAGGCGGGGTAAGAGCCCACCAGAGCATATGAGAATATGCTGCTGTGTAAACCCTGTCCGATGCAACGCTGATTGGTGCAAGCGGTCATAACGTCTGCTCGGCGGACCGTTTGCAGAGGCGGCTTGAGCGTGCCGGCGACGGTACGCCTAGATAAATGGCTGCACAGGGTATCTTCACGGTATTCTGCACAGAACCCGGCTTACAGGTCTGGTCACGTCATGAGCCGATGCGGCAGCGCATCGGCTTTTCACTTCGTTTGGAAGGAGCGACTGATATGTCAAACAAGCTGATCGGCACCGCACTGATCGCCGTGCTCGCGGTCGTCGTGCTCGGCGTCGCCTTCTCCGCCGCGTCGAAAAATCGGAAGAACACCGGCGAGAGCAGTACGGGATCGGAGATCGCGCAGGTCACGGAGCAGGTGCTCGTCCCCGCGGTCATGCCGGAGAAATTCAGCATGCAGGTGCCCGCGGGCTTTTCGGAGACCGGCTCCAAGGCGTTCGACAAATACTACGTCTTCCGCGATGCCTCGATCATCGTCACCGGTGAAAAGCTCGTGATCGCAGGCGAGCAGCTCGACCGCTACGCCGACAACATGAAAAAGCAGTATGAGAGCACCGCGGACGAGTACACGCTCGTCAAGGAGGAGACCGTCGACGTCAACGGCGTGCTCTGCAAAATGCTCCAGTTCCGCTATGCGATCGTCGCGCCCGATGCAAAGCAGGTGATGGAGTGCCTGACCGGCGTCATGATCAAGGACAACGAGACCTATATCATCACCTGCAAGAGCCACGCCGAGACCTTCCCGGGCTATTACGAGATGTTCCGCAGCGCGATCAAAAGCGTCGTCATTGCGGACACGGTCTCGACCGCTCCGCAGACCTCTCTGACGACGGCTCCGGCGGTCACGGAGCAGACGCAGACGACCCTCAACACCGTCGTGATGACCGCCGCGCAGCCCTGAATCCGTCCCTCGCAGAGATTTTGCGGGAAAAACCGGAATAGGTTATAGTCAAAGTGCACAAATCCGGTTCATGAAATATCACATTCCTAACAATCTTTCGCGTTTTTGCAAAAAGGGATTTGACAAATCTGCCATTTGTGGTATAATATAAGAGACCGCGTGCGGCTCTTTGCGGCTGCATGTGTTGATCCAGACTAACTATGCTGACATTCCCCGTCCCGGGGCGGCATTGAAAGGAGCATTTTATGTCAAAAATGATTGCGGTGACCTCCGGAAAGGGCGGCACCGGTAAATCCTCCATCTGCGCCGGCATCGGCTACACGCTCGCAAAGCAGGGCAGCCGCACGCTCATCATCGAGCTCGACTTCGGTCTGCGCTGCATCGACATCATTTTCGGCATGACCGGGCAGATCAAGTATGACCTGAGCGACGTGCTCGACGGAAAGGTCGCAGCGCTCGACGCGGTCGCGAGAGTGCCGATGGCAGCAAACCTCTATGTGCTCTGTGCACCGAAGAACCCCTTCACGCAGGTCACGGTCGAGCAGATCATTGATATCTGCCGTTCCGTCCGCAAATACTACGACTACATCATCATCGACACCGGCGCAGGCATCAACAACCACGTCTTCGACATCGTGGAGCAGGCAAACCTGATCCTCGTCGTCACGACGCCGGACCCGATCTGCGTGCGCGATGCACAGATGATGTCCGATGAATTCTATGCGCGCGGCAACCGCCGCCAGAGACTGATCATCAACAAGGTCAGCAAGAAGGCGATCGGTGCCGAGCTCGTGCGTGACCTCGACGAGATCATCGACACGATCGGTGTGCAGCTCATCGGTGTCATCCCCGAGGACTACCAGCTTGTCATTGCAACGGGCAAGGGCGAGCCGATCCCCTCGACCGCACCGAGCCTTGCGGCATTCGACGCGATCTCCCGCAGACTGCGCGGCGAGAATGCACCGCTGACCGTCAAGATCGGCTGATTTTTGACACTGTTACAGAACAAACCTACTAATACTACGAAACAGAAAGGAATGACTGGAATATGACGATTGCTCTGATTGCCCACGATGCCAAGAAGGAGCTGATGATCCAGTTCTGCACCGCCTATAAGGCTGTACTCAGCCGTCATCACCTGTGCGCAACCGGAACAACCGGAAAGCAGGTCGCAGAGGCAACGGGACTGCCGATCAAGCGCTTTCTCAGCGGCGCGCAGGGCGGCGGGCAGGAGATCTCCGCACGCATTTCCTGCGACGAGATCGATGTGCTGCTCTTCTTCCGCGACCCGATCAACTCGAAGAACTCCGACAATCCCACCGACCTCAACCTGCTCCGGCTCTGCGATGTGCACAATGTGCCCGTCGCGACCAATATTGCTACGGCTGAGGCGCTGATTCTCGCGCTCGAGCGCGGAGACCTGGACTGGCGTGAGATCGGGAATCCGGTCATGTGATACGCAACGCAAGATTGCCCCTTTCACGCGAAGGGGCAATTCTATTTGAGAATGAGAGAAATGATTGTGCAGCGGATTCCTGCTGCTCCCCTGCTCCGGACGCCGGGCGCACAGCCCTGTCAGAGGGTGCTTTCGCGCCGCATGCTGCGTGATACGGGGAGACTTCGCAAAAAAGTACCCGAAGGAAATTGCCCGCCCGGGCTCCGGGCTCATTTCTCATGATTCGGAAAGGATTCAGAATTATGGCAAACTATTTGAAGCGTCCGAACGGCACCGAGGATGTGACGCCGGAGCGCATACACAAGTGGCACACCGTCGAGCGCGTGACCCGCGAGGTCGCGCAGAGCTTCGGCTTCTCCGAGATCCGTGTGCCGACCTTTGAATCGACCGAGCTCTTCCAGCGCTCTGTCGGCGAGACCACCGACGTCGTGCAGAAGGAGATGTATTCGGTCATCGCCAGAGAGACGCAGTATACCCTGCGCCCCGAGGGCACCGCGGGCACCATCCGCGCCATGCTCCAGAACGGCATGCTCGCCGAGGCGCTGCCGCAGAAGGTCTTCTATCAGCTCTCGTGCTTCCGGCATGAGCGCCCGCAGGCAGGACGTCTGCGCGAATTCCACCAGTTCGGCGTCGAGATGGCAGGCGCCGCCTCCCCCTATGCCGACGCAGAGGTCATTCTGCTGGGCAAGACCGTGCTCGACCGCGTGGGCCTCAGAGACGTCGTGCTGAACCTCAACAGCATCGGCTGCCCGAAGTGCCGCGCAAAATATCAGGAGGCGCTCAGAGCGTATTTTGAGCCGCACAAAGAGCAGCTCTGCCCGACCTGTCAGGAGCGGCTCGTGCGCAACCCCATGCGCCTGCTCGACTGCAAGAGCCCCGAGGACCGCGAGATCGCAAAGGACGCGCCGGTCATCCTCGAATATCTCTGCGAGGAGTGCGCGGAGCACTTCGAGGCAGTCAAGTCCGCGCTGACGGCAATGGGCGTCGAATTCGTCATCAACCCGAAGATCGTGCGCGGGCTGGATTACTACACCAAGACCGTGTTCGAGTTCATCACGACGAGCATCGGCGCACAGGGCACGGTCTGTGCGGGCGGCAGATATGACGGGCTGATCGAGCAGCTCGGCGGACAGCAGGTCCCGGCGCTCGGCTTCGGCATGGGACTGGAGCGTCTGATCCTCACGATGGAGGCGCAGGGCTGCGAATTCATGGAGCCCGCGCGCTGCGAGGTCTATCTCGCGCCGATGGAGGCAGCGGGCACGCAGAAGGCGATGCAGCTTGCCGCCGCACTGCGCGATATGGGCGTGCGTGCGGAGTTCGATCTGGTCGGGCGTCCGTTCAAGTCGCAGATGAAATACGCCAACAAGCTCGGCGCGAAATATCTGCTGGTGCTCGGCTCCGATGAGCTCGAAAAGGGCGCAGGCAGGCTGAAAAATATGGATTCCGGCGAGCAGAAGCCCGTCCGGCTCGATACGGCTGAGAATATCACCGCGGATTTCACCGAAATCTCATTGGCAGATCAGTTCGGCGGCTGAGCGCGGTGCGGGAATGCAAGCGGCGGACCGCCTGCTCCCTCCTCCCTCCTACCTCGGAAAGGCTGCGCATTTCTCACTTCTTATTTCTCATTTCATCGGAGGTTTACCTATGGCACTTGACCCGCACGGTCTGCCGGTTCTGAACGGCATCTGGCAGGGCGACATGACACTGCGGCGCTATGCCGTCGAAAGCGACGCAAAGGGCGACCGCACGCTCACGGAAACCGGCAGCTTCGGGCGCTTTGCACCGCCGCGCGAGGCGGGCAAATATGAAACGAAGATTCACGCAGAGGCGCAGCTCCCGGCAGTCGGCGGACGTGTCATCTGCGGCACGGTCCGCACCGACACGGCAGACCTCGGCTTTGTGATGGCATTCGCCCCCGGGCGTTCGGTGTTTGTCGCGAGCTTTGATTTCGCGAGACCGTTCATCGGGCTGGAGGTGCACGGCTGCCATATTCTCGCGGAGAATGCCTCCGGCGAGATCTGGCGCTTTGATATTTCCGACCCCGCACATATCACGGCGGAGATCACCGCTTGATGACAGGATTCTGAACAACCAGGATGTGCAAACATGAAACGTGCTTCTGTGATTCTCACCGCGGCGGCGATGATGGCGTGCCTGCTGACCGGCTGCGGCAGCAGGGAAAGCTCCGGCAGTGCCGGTTCAAAGACGGATACAGCCGCGTCGGCGGCGGAAAGCAGTGCTGCGGCGGAGAGCGAAGCCCCGGCAGACAGCAGGGCGGACGAAAATTCCGTCAGCATCAAAACGGTCGCCGAGGTGCTCGCCGAAAGCCTGAACAAGAAAAGCAGCGAGGAAGCGGAGAAATATCTGCTGGAGAATCTGCCGCTGCGCGGGGAGCCCGAAGACCTGATTCCGCAGCAGGACGGCATGAGAGCGGGCTATGAAAAGCTGTTCCGGTTCCGCGAGGGTGTCCGGTTTGACGGCACCGACAGCAGCAATACGCTCCCGTTCGGCGTCAAGCTCGCCTTTGAGAGCTATCCGACCTCGGAGGCAGCCGGCGGAAAGACCGCTGCGGAGACCTATGCGCAGCTCGTGACGCAGGGCGATGCCTCTGCCGACTACTACGCGGAGTTTTCTGCGCTCTTCGCCGCGCTCGGGCAGGCGCTCGGAGATACGGAGATCACGGCGAACAATGCAGCCAGCCGTTTCGTCAGCATGAACGGCACACACACCGCGAAGGTCGGCTATTTTGACCAATCCAGCCATTATGAGAAGCAGGTCGAGCAGGAGAGCGGCACAAAGGTCTATCTGTGCGCTGTGCATATCAGCTGACTGACAATTCAGAAACGAAACCCCGCAGTTGTGCGCATGCAGCTGCGGGGATTCTCATTTCGCGGGCGGTTGACAATCCCCGCGAAAAGTTGTATACTAGAATGGGATACGGCGTGCAGACAGAAAGCCGTGCCCGAGATATTTTCCGGAGGCAGCAAACCAATGAAGGAATTTTTCCGGCAGCTCTCCGAGCTGATACGAAACAGCTTTCTGATCGTGCTCGTGCTGCTCGCAGCGGCGCTGGCGGTCTGGCGGCTGATAACCCTGCGCATCGCAGAGGCGGGCGAATTAAGCGGCAAGCCGACGAATCAGGTCGTCTATTCGCAGGTGATCCCCGCGACCCGCGGCGATATCGTCGATGCGGCGGGCGACCCGATCGTCTCGAACAAGATCGGCTATCAGCTCATCATCGAGAAGGCGTATTTCCCGAGCGATCACGCGGCAGGCAACGAGATCCTGCTGCAGACCGCCAAGATCCTGCGCGAGGCGGGCTACGGATGGAACGAGACCATGCCGGTCTCGCAGACTGTGCCCTACACCTTTGAAGCCGAGCGCGACAGCGACGTCGAGGCGATGAAGACGCTGCTGAACGTCAACCGCTATGCGACCGCAGAAAACTGCGTCGACAAGCTGATCTCGGACTATGAGATCGCCGACAGCTATTCGCAGTCGGAGCGGCGGCTGATCGCGGGGCTGCGCTACGAGATGCTCCTGCGCGGCTTCTCCATGTCCAATGTCTTCTACTTCGCGAACGACATTGATCTGGAGCTCGTCATGCGCATCAAGGAGCTCCGCGTCAGGCTCAGGGGCGTCAATATCGTCGAGGAGGCGACCCGCGAGGTCGTCCGCGGCGACGTCATCCCGCACGAGATCGGCTATGTCGGTCCGATCTATTCGCGCGAGGAATATCAGAATCTCCGCGATTCCGGCGGCGACTATGCGCTCTCGGACTATGTCGGCAAAACGGGGCTGGAGCTCGCGCTCGAATCGCAGCTGCGCGGCAAAAACGGCACCCGTCAGATCACTGTGACAAACGGCGAGGTCAGCTCAGTGCGCGTGACCGAGGAGCCCGTCGGCGGCGAGACCGTGCAGCTCACGGTCAACAGCGGCTTTCAGACCGGTCTGCAGGCGATCCTGAAGGACTACTGTGCGCATCTGCGCGCAACGGAGAAGGATTGCCGCAATGCCTTCTGCGGCGCGATCGTCGCGCTCGACCCGAAGGACAACGCCGTGCTCGGAATGGCGACGCTGCCGACCTATAATCTCAGCGATCTGCTCGCGGACTACAGTGCCGTCGCCGAAACGAAGAATACCCCGCTGGTCAACCGCGCGACGGACGGGCTCTACCGTCCGGGCTCGACCTTCAAAACGATCACCGCGACCGCCGGGCTCAACACCGGCGTCGTCACCAAAAACACGAGCTTCTACTGCGCGCGCAACTACAAATTCATCGACACGGTCGTGCACTGCACCGGCGAGCACCACTATATCAACGCCTCGAAGGCACTGACCGTCTCCTGCAATATCTATTTCTACGAGCTGGCACAGCGTCTCGGGCTCGACCGCCTGCTCGAATATGAGAGATATTACGGGCTCGGAAGCCCGCTCGGGCTTGAATCGGGCGACAGCGGCGGCTATCTCGCATGCCCGGAGACCTACGAAAAGCTCGGCATCCCGTGGTATATCGGCAATCTGCTGCAGGCTGCGATCGGGCAGTCGGAGGTGCAGGTTACGCCGCTGCAAATGGCGACCGTCGCATCGACCATCGCGAACGAGGGCGTGCGCTACCGTCCGCATCTGGTGCAGTCAAGCTGGAACAACACGATGACGCAGCTGCATGCGGTCAAGGAGCCCGAGGTCGTCGCGCGCATCGAGCTCACCAGCGACGATGTCTACAAGGTGATCGAGGAGGGCATGATCGGCGCGGCACAGACCGCCATGCCTGCGGAATACGATCTGAACAAGCTCGGCTTCGACGTTGCGATCAAGACCGGCACGCCGCAGTCGCCGCGCGGCACCGATTCGTTCGTCATCGGCTACGCGCCCGCGGAGAATCCCGAGATCGCCTTCTGCGGCATGATCGAGGGCGGCAAGAATGCGAAATACATGGTGAAACAAATCCTCGAGCTCTTTGCGGAATATTACCCGGAGACCGTGATCGGCTCGAAGCTCGGCTGAGGAAAGGAGCGCATCTGCGTGAATATTCAGATTTTCGGAAAGCCGAAGTGCTTTGACACGAAAAAGGCGGAGCGCTTTTTCAAGGAGCGCGGCGTGAAATTTCAGTCGGTCGACCTGCGGCAGAAGGGCATGAGCCGCCGCGAGCTCGAGAGCGTGGTGCAGGCAGTCGGCGGGCTGGAGAAGCTGGTCGACGAAAAGCACAAAAGCTATCCGCTGTGGAAATATCTGCTGCCCGACGCCCAGTTCGAGAAGCTGCTCGAGGAGCCCGACATGCTCCGCACGCCGATCGTGCGCAACGGCAGAGCCGCGACCGTCGGGGAGGCGGCTGCCGTGTGGAAGCAGTGGGTCGAGGCGGAGTGAGCAGAGAGAAGGCAGCAGGCAGGCGGTCGAGTGAGGAGTGAACAGTGAGGAGTGAGGAGTTGTCCCGTTATCCTCATGTTCGCCGCTGAACCGAAGGCTGCTGCATGAGGTCCTGCTGATTCAGAATCGCGCAGTGATACCGCGCTTCTTTCCCTCTCCTCTCTCGTGACTGGATCAAAAAACAGCCCTTCCGGCGTCTGAAACCGGAAGGGCTGTTTGTGTGATTCACTTCACTGCGGGTCCTTGAACTGTCCGTGCACGACCTCGTCCTCGAGGTCCTCGCCTGCCAGCAGCTTGTAAAAGCCCTGCGCATTGAACACGAGCGCCTTGTTGACATTCTTTTCCAGATAATTGAGATAGAGAAAATCCTTCTTCGCGATGATGCCGCGGATGCGCGCCTTCTCGGAGATCTGCGGGAATTCCAGCACACTGCCGTCCGTAAACTGCCGGATCAGCTCCCGCTCGGAATCGTACATGTCAAAGGGCGAATAATCGCCAAAGTAGTCGCAGCGTGCGCCGAGCACCAGTGCCTCGACCGGCTTGCCGTTGATCGTGCAGTTTGCCTCGCCGAACAGTGTGCAGACCACATCGAAGCCGCTGAGATAGTAATTGACGACGGTCTTTCCGTCGATCGTCGCAAAGGTCCGGATCGCCTTCAGCGAATCCTCCTTCAGATCGCCGGTCACCAGCTCGATCACCTTGCGCTTTTTGCCGTTGACCGCCGCAGCGTGCACATCGCCCTCGTGCCCGGGAAAGCGCAGGTGAAAGTGCTCCATGACCGGGCGCAGCGGATAGCGCGGCATGACGTCTGCCGCAACGCTGATGCAGAATGCGTTCTTTTTCAGGTCGCGGTAGATGCCGGGCGTCTCCGGGGCATAGCTCTCCGTGTCGAGATATTTCTCGGGCACCCAGACCTCGATGTTTGTCATCTTGTCCATACCTGAATCCTCCTTATTCTGTATAATCAATGCAGGCTCTGCCGTTTTCGGCGAGCACTGACTTGATAAACGCGACAAATTCCAGATGCTTTTCGTGCACGGCGTAATCATGCAGCGCGGTCATGTCCGCGAAGGTGCCGTGCAGCATCAGGTGATAATTGCCCGCATCCGCGTCGGGGCTGTTGACAAAGACCTGCAGCGTCTCCGCGCCCGGCACGGTCTGACGGAGCGATTCGGCGCGGATTTTGCCCTCGGCAGCCCACTCCGCGGCGGTTTTGCCGTTCTTGTCGGCAAGGCGGAACAGAACAATGTGGTGAATCATCGACAAACCTCCTGTTGTAGTTCGGAGTGAGAAGTGAGGAGTTGTTCCGTCACCTTTACTTCTAACCTCTCACCGCCAACCTCTAATTCTCATTCTGCTGCGGCATCGGTGCGCTTGATGACAAAGCCGACCACGTCGGGACCGGCATTGCAGCAGATCGCCGCGCCGATGCTCCAGTAGGCGGCGGGCGGATAGCCCAGTGCCTTGGTCAGTGCCGCGCCGAAATCCTGCGCGAGCTTCTGGTTTTTGCCCTGCATGACGATGTACGGAGTGTGCGGCTGGATATCCGCCTTGACAGTCTCGACCATTTTCGGGATGATCGCCTGCTCGCCTCGAATCTTCTGGAGCACGGTCGATTTGCAGTTGACGATGCGGCAGAACGGCTTCAGACCCAGCAGTTCGCCCGCAAATGCCGCAGCCGCACTGACGCGCCCGGAGCGCTTGACATATTTCAGCGTCATCGGGACAAAATAGAGCCCGGCATGGGTGCACCAGTCCTCGAGAAAATCAGTGATCTCCGGCACGCCGGCGCCGCGGCGGAGCATCTTTGCGGCTTCGGTCACGGCATAGCCGTAGGTCGCGGTGTAGTTGCGCCCGTCGACCAGATGGATGCGCATGCGCTTTGCCGCGTCGGGGTGCTCGTCGTAATAGGTCTGACGCGCGGCTGAGGCGTTGGCATAGGTGCCCGAGCCGCCGGAGCCGATCGTCACGAAGATCAGGTCGGTGCAGCCCTCTGCTGCCTGCTTCTCGTATGCCTCGGCGATCTCAAACGGCGTGAGCTGCGCGGTCGAGGGGAATTCCCGTGAATTTTCGATCATCGGGTAGAATTCCTCCTTGGTGAAATCCTCAATCTCGCGCAGGGGCTTGCCGTCGACAGTGATCGGCATGCACAGCAGCCGGATGCCGAGCGATTCTGCCTGCTCCTTTGTGATATCGCTGACGGAATCGGTCATCAGCCGGATCATTTGCTTTCGCATTTCTCATTTCCTCCAATCAGGTTTGACTTATGTCAAATGCTCGCGGTTCTGCCGGCTCCCAGCCCGCCTTTGCATATCTGCCGTCGCGGGTGAGCCCGGCGAAATCATGCTGTCGCAGCACCTCATAGGCGGCGACGGCAACAGAATTTGAGAGATTGAGGCAGCGCAGTGTCTCCCGCATCGGGATGCGCACGCAGCGCTCGGGGTGTGCCGCCAGTATCGCGTCATCCAGCCCGAGGTCCTCGCGCCCGAAGAGCAGAAAGCACTCATCCGGATACTGTACCTCGGTGTAGAGCGTGCCGGTCTTTGCGGTGAAGTAGAAAAAGGGGTCGGGGCTGCCCTGCGCCTGCGGATATTCCGCAAAAAACGCTTCGAGATCACCGTGGTGATGGATCTCGAGCTTGTCCCAGTAATCGAGCCCGGCGCGTCTGAGCTTTGCGTCGTCGATCGAAAAGCCGAGCGGGTGCACCAGATGCAGCACTGCGCCGGTCACTGCACAGGTGCGCGCAATGCTGCCCGTATTCTGCGGGATGCGCGGCTCGACGAGGACCAGATGTAATTTTGACATAGATTTCCTTTCGGGCAAATCACGCATGATAGATTTGCCGTGTATTTGTCGGGCGCTCCGTGAAAAAATAACAGTATCCCCGAAGGAAAGGAGCGATCACAATGCAGCTTCAGGCGATCACCAAGGGTCTCGCGGTCGGTGCTGCGGCAGGCATGGTCGGATATCTGGTCTCTGCGGCGACCGGCAGCGAAAAATCGCGGCTCAGGCGCAGAACGGTCAAAGCCGTGCACGCGCTGGGCGCGGTCTTTGACAGCATTTCCGATATCCTGCACTGATCATTTGCCGGTTTTCCCGGTGTTTCTGCGGTAATCCAGATAGCTTTCGAGAATGACCGTTGCGGCGACTGCGTCGACGACCGCCTTGCGCTTCTTCCCGCGCGTGTTGGTGTCGTTGAGATAGCGGTGCGCCGTGACGGTCGTGCAGCGCTCGTCCCAGAGCTCGACCGGCAGTCCGGTCAGCACGCGCAGCCTTTCGGCAAATTCCTCGCAGAGCTGCGCACGCGGTCCGCGGCTGCCGTCCATATTCTTCGGGTGCCCGACCACGATCAGTTTTGCGCCCGCCTGCACGGCGGCTTCTGCGGTCTTCCCGGCACAGACGTCAAATCTGCGCTCGGTCAGCACGCCCGCAGGCGATGCCATCATCTCCGATTCGCCGCAGACTGCCCAGCCTGTGCGCACATCGCCGAAATCAACGCCGAATATGATCATGCGCCGTCCGCTCCTTTCGCTGTGGCCTCAGTCTGCGCCGGTTCCGCCGGGAATGCCGTCGTGTCCGTGAGAGCAGACCCGGTCGATGTCTCGCTTGCGGCGGTCGT
>JAEELE010000010.1 GCA_016288755.1 Oscillospiraceae bacterium | reverse complement strand
TGAGCCCGCTGGACTTCTCCGCCTTTTCGAGCTTGCCCTGATAGTCCGGGAAGCCGATCGGGTCCTTGCCGCGGAGCTTTTTGTCGATCTCCTGAAAGCTGCCCTTGTCGACGGTCAGGTCGAGCCGCTCCGCCGCGCGCATTCTCTGATAGGCGCCGCAGGAGGGGCAGATGCAGTGATTCTCAAGATAGGCAGCATAATCGGTCTCGGCGCCGCATTTTTTGCAGACTCTCGGCGGCTGCTTGTCGGCGGCAGACCGCCCGCTGAAGATTCCGTCCAGAATGCTCATTTCTGCTCCTCCGATCTTTGGATCATGAACGAAAACTCGGCGCTGACGCAGAGCTCGCCGTTCACATAGCCCTCGCCCTTCGCCCAATAGAACGGACCGCGGCGCTTGGTGATGCTGCACTTGGTCTCGAAGGTCTCGCCGGGCACGACCGGGCGGTGGAATCTCACCTTGTCGATGCCGGTGAAATAGGTCATCGGCGGCTTGCCGTCCGCAGATCGCGGGATGCACACACAGACAGACTGCCCCATGATCTCGCAGAGGATGACCCCCGGCACGACCGGATTCCCCGGAAAATGCCCGTCAAGGAAGAATTCCTCACCGGTGATATATTTTTTGCCGTGTGCCTCACCGTCGGTCAGCTCTGCTTCATCGAGCAGCAGCATCTGACTGCGGTGCGGCAGCAGCTCCATGAGTTCCTGTCTGTCCATGCGGTAAACCTCTCATTTCTCTCTGATTCAGAGCCCGCGCAGGATTGCCCCGAGCGTCTCTGTGTATTTCCGGAAGCTCCGGGCGTGCATCAGCACGCCGGCATTGCTGTGCATATCGCCCGAAACCGGCACGCAGAAGCTGAACGCGCAGACCTCCTCGTCGTCGTAATCCTACGACTCGTCCGAATCGGCTTCGTCCCGGATGATCCGGTCATAGGGCACATAGTCGGGCAGCTCTTCGGGGTCCTCCGGCACAAATTTCCATCTGCCTGCATACTGCACGATCCGGATGACATCCTTGCCGAGCAGATCATCCCATAAGTCGTTCTCGACGGTGAAATCCGCCTCATCAAACGCCCGGTCGGTCACATCGGTGACGATCGCGACCCGGATCTTCTTGCCCTGTGCCTTCAGGAAGCGTGCAGTGGTGACGGCGCCTGCGCCGTTCTCCTCCTCATCGCCGGTGAAGGCGAAGATCACATGCTCCGGCAGCTTCTGCGCACACATCAGCCAGACAGCTGCAGCGTCGGTCGCGGCATTGTCAAAGGTTCCGCGCAGCAGCCCGCCGCCGGCATCCTCAACAAAGCATTCCGTGATCTCCGGCACTACGTCGACATGCGCCGACACCAGCACCAGAAAATGCGGCAGCGCATCCAGCGGCTTCTGCGCGTAGAGATGGCAGAGCGCGTCCGCCTCCACTCTTTTGTAGGGGCTCTCCCTGAGCAGCTCTGCGATCGCATCGAGCCGATCCGTCACGGTAAAGCGCCGCCCGTCGTCGCGGTTCAGCACGCTGACGCGGCGGAGCACCTCGGTCAGTGATTCCGGCATCGTTTCTGCACCCCGCTCAGATTTTGCCGAAGGCGACGCAGGCATTGTGCCCGCCGAAGCCCAGCGAGGTCGACATCGCAAGCGCCAGCGGCGTTTCGAGCGCCTTGTTCGGCGTATAGTCAAGGTCGCAGTCGGGGTCGGGCTCTTGGTAGCCGATCGTCGGCGGGATGATGCCCGTCTCCAGTGCCTTGACCGCTGCGATCGCCTCAATCGCACCGGCAGCGCCGAGCAGATGCCCGGTCATCGATTTGGTCGAGCTGATGTGCAGCTTTCCGGCGGTCTCTTCGCCGAATGCGCGCTTGATCGCGGCAGTTTCGGTTTTGTCGTTGAGCGGCGTGCTCGTGCCGTGCGCGTTGATATAGATCTGTGCGGGGTCAAAGCTGCCGCCTGCCTCTGCGTAAGCATCGGCGATCGCCTTCGAGGACGCCTTCGCCTCGCTGTCCGGCGCGGTGACGTGGAACGCGTCGCAGGTGGAGCCGTAGCCGACGACCTCCGCGTAGATATGTGCCCCGCGTGCAGCGGCGTGCTCATATTCCTCGAGCACCAGCGCGCCCGCACCCTCGCCCATGACGAAGCCGTTTCTGCGCCTGTCAAACGGGATGGAGGCGCAGTCCTTGTCCTCGGAATCGGTCAGCGCCTGACAGTTGATGAAGCCTGCCATTGCCAGCGGGTGAATGACCGCGTCAGCGCCGCCTGCGAGCATGACATCTGCGTAGCCGTGGCGGATCGCCCGCATTGCCTCGCCGACCGCGTTCGTGCCGGTCGCACATGCGGTCGTGATGTCGAGGCAGGGACCCTGTGCGCCGAAGCGGATGGCGATCTGTCCCGCCGCCATGTTCGAGATCATCTTGGTGATGAAGAACGGCGACACACGCGACGCGCCGCGCTCCAGCAGCGTGCTGTGCTCCCTGACGAAGGTCTCGAAGCCGCCGACGCCGGAGCCGAAATACACGCCGAAGCGCTCGCCCGCGACCTTGCCCTCGATGCCCGCGTCCTCGGCAGCCATCATCGCCGCCGCCATTGCATACTGCTGATAGCGGTCGGTCTGGCGCACGAGCTTTGCGTCGAGAAATGCCTTGGGGTCAAAATCCTTCACCTCTGCGGCGAGCTTCGCCTTGAGCTCCGAGGCGTCAAAGCGGGTGATGAAATCAATGCCGTTTTTGCCGGAAACCAGCCCGTCCCAGAAGGCTGCAAGCCCGCAGCCCAGCGGTGTGACGGCGCCCATGCCGGTCACGACTACTCTTCTGCTCATGTGTGTTCTCCTTATGAGATCGCGAGACCGCCGTCAATGCGGATGACCTCGCCGGTCAGATAATCCGACTCGGGACCTGCGAGAAATGCCACGAGATTCGCGACATCCTCCGGCTTGCCGGCGCGTCCCAGCGGAATGGATTTCAGATAGTTCTCAGTTGCCTCGTCGCTGATCGCAGCGGTCATGTCCGTCGCGATAAAGCCCGGCGCGACGGCATTGCAGGTGACATGCCGCGATGCGAGCTCTCTCGCGGTGACCTTCGTCAGCGCCATGACGCCCGCCTTCGACGCGGCGTAATTTGCCTGACCTGCCGTGCCCAGCATGCCCGATACCGACGCCAGATTGACGATCTTGCCGTATTTTGCCTTCATGAACGGGCGATAGCACGCCTGCGTCATGTTGAAGGTGCCCTTGAGGTTCGTGCTGATGACCGCGTCAAAGTCCTCCTGCTTCATCGAGAGCATGAGCGCGTCGCGGGTGATGCCCGCATTGTTGACGAGCACCGTCAGATTCCCGAAATCGGCGAGCACTGCCTTGACCGTTTCCCTGCACTGCTCCGCATCGCCGACATTGCACGCATAGCACTGCGCCTTCACGCCGAATTCTGCGGTGATCGCATCGCGCAGCGCCTCAGCCTGCTCGGTGACCTTGAGGTCGACGATCGCGATATCCGCGCCCAGAGACGCGAGCTTTTTGCAGATCGCCGCGCCGATGCCCCTTGCACCGCCCGTGACGACTGCGGTTTTTCCGTTCAGCATGCTTCTGTTACCGCCTTTACCGTATTTGCGAGGCTCTCTGCGTCCTCGACATTGAAAATGCGCACATCTGCGGAGATCTTCTTCACCAGCCCGGAGAGCGTCTTGCCCGCGCCGACCTCGATGAAGGTATCAAAGCCCGCCGCGATCAGGTTTTCGACCGTGGTCTGCCAGCGCACCGGGCTGCTGATCTGTGCGGACATGGTCTGTGCCGCCTTGTCCGGGGCTTCGTAGGGTTCTGCGTTCCGGTTTGCATAGACCGGGATGCGCCCCGCGGAGAAGGTCTGCGACGCGAGAAATGCGCCGAACTCCGCCGCGGCGGCATTCATGAACGGCGAATGGAACGCCGCGCTGACTGCCAGCGGGATGCATTTGCCGCCGAGCTCCTTGATCTTCGCCTGAAAATCGGGCATGCTCGTTTTCAGACCGGACACAACGGTCTGACCGGGGCAGTTGAAGTTGACGGCATAGAGCTGCGGAAACTGTGCCGCGGTGTCGCTGACCGTCTGTGCGTCGAGCTTGACGACCGCGCACATGGCGGTATCTGCCTGCTCCGCTGCCTGCTGCATCAGCCTGCCGCGCTCCGTCACGATGCGGAAGCCGTCTGCGTGGGAATAGACCCCTGCAAAGGCAAGCGCCGCGATCTCGCCGAGCGAAAAGCCCGCTGCGGCGTCCGCGCGGATGCCCGCTTCCTCGAGCGCCAGTGCCGCTGCCAGATCGACCAGATAGAGACAGGGCTGGGTGTTGGCGGTCTGTTTCAGCTCCTCGGCAGTGCCCTCAAAGGACTGCGCCATCGTGCCCGGACGGATCGCCTCCGCCGTGTCGTAGAGCGACTTTGCCGCGGCAGAGGTCTCGCAGAGCGACCTGCCCATGCCGGGGTACTGCGCACCCTGCCCCGCAAAGAGAAATGCAATCTTTCCCATAGTTCCTCCGTGTTTTTTATTGGGGGCTTTGCCCCCAACCCCCCACCAAAGGGCTAGTAGCCCTTTGAAATCCCATTTTTAGTGGGAATAAAGAAAATACGTCATTTTCATCATAATGGGATTCTCAGGGGCTGGTTGCCCCGCACAAGCAATCCGTGTTTTCTGCGTGAGCTTTAGCGGGGAGCGTTATTGTCCGAAATCGAGTGAGACGCCGAGCAGCTGTTCCGCGCCCTGCACGATCTCCGCGACCATCTCTGCCGCGGGCTGCTCTTTGGTCACCAGACCGGAAATCTGTCCCGCGAGGAAGCAGCCGCGCTTTGCGTCGCCGTCAACGACCGCCGCACGCAGCGTGCCGACTGCCATCTGCTCGAGCTCCTCATCGGGGATATCGGTGTATTCCGCCTTCGCGTAGGCGCGGGAGAACGGGCTCTTGATGCTGCGCACCGGATGCCCGAGCCGTCTGCCGGTCACGACCGTCGACGAGTCCTTCGCCTTGAGCACGCGGGATTTGTATTCGGGGTGGATGCTGCACTCGGTCGCCGCGAGAAAGCGCGTGCCGACCTGCACACCGCAGGCACCGAGCATCAGCGATGCCGCGAGCCCTCTGCCGTCCGCGATGCCGCCTGCCGCGATCACCGGGATGTTCACCGCGTCGCAGACCTGCGGAACGAGTGCCATCGTGGTCATTTCGCCGACATGCCCGCCGGACTCCGTGCCCTCCGCGACGACGGCATCGGCACCGGATTTCTCCATGAGCTGTGCCATGGCGGCGGTCGAGATCACCGGAATGACCTTCACGCCGGCTTCGCGCCACATCGGGATCCACTGTGAGGGGTCGCCCGCACCCGTCGTCACGACGGAGACCTTTTTCTCCGCGATGACCTTCGCGAGTGCGTCAATATGTTCACCGCGCAGCATGAGATTGACGCCGAAGGGCTTGTCAGTCCGTGCGCGTGCTTCTTCGATCTGTTCTGCGAGCTTTCCGGGATCGCCGTGGGCTGCGGAGATGATGCCGAGCCCGCCGCCCTCCGAGACCGCTGCCGCAAGGCGGGCGTCAGAGATATGCGCCATGCCGCCCTGCAGCACCGGATAGCGGATCCCAAGCAGCCCGCAGAGCGCTGCTGCCTGTGCCATTCCGATCAGCCCTGCTTGGAGTTGATGTACTCGACAAGCTCCTTAACGGACTTGCCTGCCTCCTGCGGATTGATCTCGCCGACGCCGAGCTCATCCTCCATCTCCATCATGATCTCGACTGCCTCGAGCGAATCGACGCCGAGCTCTGCGAAGGTGGTCTCCTCGGTGATCTCAGACGGGTCCATCTCCAGATGGTTTGCGAGCACCTCAATGATCTTTGCGCTGTCCATGATTCAAAATCCTCCTGAAAAAATGTGGTTGATATATCGGAACCGCTGCGGGAATACAGCAGGTTACCAGCGGATGATGCAGGCGGCGCTGGATAAACCGCCGCCGAATGCGCACAGTGCGATCAGGTCGCCTTTTCTGAGCCTGCCGCTGCGCACGAGCTCATTGAACGAGATCGGCACGCTCGCAGAGGAGGTATTGCCGAAGCGGTCAATATTGAGCACGAATTTTTCCATCGGCACACCGAGCTTTCTCGCCGCCAGATCAATGATGCGGCTGTTTGCCTGATGCGGCACGATGTAGTCGAGCTGATCGGGCGTGATGCCCGCCTGCTCACAGATCTGCTTTAAGTCGTCGACGATGCGGCGCACTGCGAATTTGAAGGTCTCCTGCCCGTTCATCACGACCTGATAGGGCGGCTCCTCGCGCGTATAGAACGGGGAATTGCCCTTGCCCGCCCAGATCGAGAGCACGGAATCGTTGCCCGACGTGAAGAGCTTGGAGCACAGATAGCTGTTTCCGGGTCTGACGACTGCCGCACCGGCGCCGTCGCCGAAGATGACGCAGGTCGAGCGGTCCTGCCAGTTGAGCACGCGGCTCAGGCGCTCCGCCCCGATGACCAGTGCATAGTCGATGCCGCCCCTTGCGATGAACGCCGCCGCGGTATCGAGCGCGAAGAGAAAGCCGCTGCACGCCGAGCTGATATCAAACGCCGGGCAGCTTGCACCGAGCGCCGCCTGCACGAGCGCCGCGGTCGAGGGGCAGAGCGTGTCGCCCGTGACCGTCGCGGTGATGATGAGCCCGAGCTGCTCCGGCTGAATGCCCGCAGCCTCCAGCGCCTGCCGTGCTGCCTTGACGGCGAGGTCTGCGGTCGTCTCATCGACGGAGACATGCCGCTCCTTCACGCCGACGCGCTGGGTGATCCATTCATCCGAGGTCTCGACCATCTGCGAGAGGTCGTCGTTCGTGATGATTTTCTCCGGCACATAGCCGCCGGTCCCGATGATCTCAATACTCATTCCGAAATCTCCTGTAAAGCCGATGCTGTCAGCACGCCGCCGAGCAGGCAGCGGAAGCCAAAGCGGAAATTGCGCACGGAATCGGCAAGCGAGACCGACCGTGCGGCAGCATCGGTGATATAGCCGCGGCAGAAGCACCAGAGCGCATAGCAGAGCGCGTCGAGATCGACGTCGCGGACATAGCCGCGCTCCCGCGCAATGCGGTACTGCTCACGGATGTGGGCATCCCACCAGAGGCGGTTCTCCTCGGTGAGGGAATCGTGCTCGAAGACATAGCGCCGGAACTGGAGCTTGATGTCGTAGGAGCGCACCAGCACGCGCTCGGCGGTGTCGAGGCAGAAATCGACGAAGCTGCGGCAGTCGGTGTAATCGGGGCGGATGTTCTCGCGGGTCTGCTCGACCGCCCGCTGATAGACGATGCGCAGCACCTCATCGGCATTTCTGAAGCGATTGTAGAAAACGCGGTTTGTCGCGCCGAGCACGCTCATGATCCTGCTGACGTTGACACGGTGTGCGCCCTCGTTTCTGGCGATATCGGCGGCTGCCTGAATGATTTCCTCGGAGATGGCGTCGTGGATGCGCGCCTGTTCTGCCATCGGGATCGGCTCCTTTCGGTGACAACTGCACAGCGCTCAGCACTTTCTGTGCAGCACAATGTGTGCTAGCACACTGTGTGCTGTAATTATACCACAGATTTCCGCATCTGTCAAGCCAGATTGGACAATCGCGGTTTTTTGCCTAAAAACTGACAATTTCTGAGGCAGGAGGGGGGAAGGAGCAGATTGGACAGAGGAGGGAGCAGGGAGCAGGGAACAGGTAGGAGGTAGGAGGGAGCGCGGAGCCCGCGCTGGCGATTTCCTCCGGTGACCTTTTGCGGAGCCTCCCAGTTTCACACAATGCACGGCGCTGGCGCGCCTTCTTATAACGCGATACTCCCCAAATTGTTCTCAATCAGCAACAGGAATGAAAGTGACGGAACCATTTCTCACTCCTCACTCCTAACTTCTAACTCGACCTGCGCCCTCCTCCTTCCTCCCTCCTCCCTCCTACCTCCTCCCTCCGCCCTGCCGCTTGCATTCACGGAGAATTTGTGCTACAATAGCATCATAGCACGTGGAAAAGGGGGTTTTCTGTATGCTCGCATGGATTCTTTGCGGGATATCCGGCATCACGGCGGCGGCTCTGGCACTGCATCTGCTCGGGGTGCGCCGCGATCTGAACGCGCTCTGCACGCAGCTCCGCGACCGTCTCGAAAGCGACACCAACAACGTCCTCTATGTCTCCGGCGGCGACCGCGGCGTCAGACGGCTTGCCGCAGAGCTCAACACCCGTCTGCGCAGGCTGCGCGCACTGCAGCTCGAATATATCAGCGGCGACCGGAAGCTCCGCGAGGCGGTCACGAGCATTTCGCACGATCTGCGCACCCCGCTGACCGCGATCTCCGGCTATCTGGAGCTGCTCTCCGATGTGCCCCTCTCCGCCGATGTCCGGCGCCAGCTCGACGTGATCGCGAGCCGCACCGCCCAGATGCAGCAGCTCACCGAGGAGCTCTTCCGCTATGCGCTCATCCTCTCGGACGAGGACCCCGCCGGTGAGCCCGAGACCGTCTGCGTCAATGCGCTGCTGGAGGAGAGCATCGCGGGCTATTACGCCGCCCTGAAGCAGCGCGGCATTGAGCCGGAAATATCGCTGCCGCAGGAGCGGGTCTATACCGTCTGCAGCCGGTCTGCCCTCGCGCGCGTCTTTGCAAATCTGCTGAACAACGCGCTCAAATACAGCAGCGGCGACCTGCGCATCACAATGACGGAGACGGGCGCCATCCGGTTTGTCAATCATGCGCCCGCGCTCAGTGAGACCGACCTGCAAAAGCTGTTCGAGCGGTTTTTCACGGTCGAATCGGCACAGCACTCGACCGGGCTGGGACTGGCGATCGCACGCACGGTCACCGGGCAGATGGGCGGCACGATCAATGCCGACTACGCGGACGAGTGCCTGACCATCACCGTGCAGCTGCCGGTGACGGAAAGATAGGTTCTTGCAATTTTATCCGGTTTGTGGTATAATGGGGGAGCAGGATTATTTTTGATAAAGGAGCAATGCAATATGTATATCACCTGTCTTGATTTAGAGGGCGTGCTGGTCCCGGAGATCTGGATCGCGTTTGCGGATGCTGTCGGCATTCCCGCGCTGCGCAAGACCACCCGCGACGAGCCCGACTACGACAAGCTGATGCAGTACCGTCTCGCGATCCTCAGAGAGAACGGGCTCGGGCTGCGCGAGATTCAGCAGACCATCGCGGGCATCGACCCCATGCCCGGTGCGCGTGAATTTCTCGATGCGCTGCGGGAGCACGGACAGGTCATCATCATCAGCGACACCTTCTCGCAGTTTGCAGCGCCGCTGATGAAAAAGCTCGGCATGCCCACGATCTTCTGCAATGAGCTCGAGGTCGCGGAGGACGGCACGATCACGGGCTACCGGATGCGCTGCGAAAAGTCCAAGCTGACGACCGTGCGCGCGCTGCAGTCGATGGGCTTTGAGACGGTCGCGAGCGGCGACAGCTTCAACGATCTCGGCATGATCGAGGCGTCGAAGGCGGGCTTTCTGTTCCGCACGACCGAGCAGATCAAGCGCGATTTCCCGCAGTATCCCCCATTCGAGACCTACGACGAGCTGCTGAACGCGATCCTCGCCGTGACGGCACAGTAACACATCGCCCCCGCCGGACTGAACGGCGGGGGCGTTATTTGTATGTTTGAATGCGGAATGCGGAATGATTCCGGCGCCGTAATTCCTGACGCTGAGTGTCAGCTATGGGCGGGGCGGGAAAAAGAATAAAGAAGAAAGAATAATGAATAAAGAATAATGGAGCTTGCGTCCATAGTTTTATCGGCTGAAACTCGGATAACGGAACTACTCCTCACTCCTCACTTCTAACTCCTAACTTGACCTGCTACCTTCTCCCTCCTGCCTCTTCACTACTCCGTTTCGCTCTGTCGCTTGCGGCGGCGGTATTCGGTCGGGGTGATGCCGACGATCTTCTTGAACTGGTGCATAAAATGCACATAATTGCTGTAGCCGCTCTGGTCGGCGATATAGGCGATGCTGAAATCCGTGCTCGAGAGCAGCCGCTTGGAGAGTTCGATGCGGCTGTTGATGACATCCTGCGTGAACGAAATGCCGAAGCAGCGCGTATAGAGCTTCTGGAAATAGCCGCGGCTCAGGATCAGGTCGCGGCACATCGCGTCAATGCTCCAGTCCTCCTGCGGGTTGCTGTAGATGCGCTCGCGCAGGGTGACAAATTCGCGGTAATAGGGCGAGGATTTCTCACTCTGCTGGGACTCCCGGCTCTCGGCGAGATGCTTTGCCGCGATCGCCGAGATTTCCGCGAGCGTGCCGTCTGCGGGGATATAATCGCAGAACCACCCGAAGCACGCAATGATCTTGTAGGGCTTGAGCGAGCTCTGATTGTAGTGCTCCAGATAGCCCGTGATCGCGTTAATCATCTTCTGGCAGGCGTCGGTCTCGTAGTCCTGATAGCCGACGATCGCAAACTCGCCGTCCTGCGTGCGCGCACAGCGCTCATAGGTCGTACAGGAATTGTTCATCGCATTGGCGAGCACAGTGACGGCGCTGTCGCCCTCGGAATGCCCGTAGGTCTCGTTGATCTGCCGCAGCGAATCGAAGCCCGCATAGAGCAGCAGAAAGCGCCTGTGCTCGTTCTTTGCAGCCTCGAAGCACTCCTGCGCGAATTTCTCATAGCCGCGCTGATTGTACAGACCGGTCAGCGCGTCGCGGATGGACGACAGATAGATGCGGTTGTTGAAGCGCTTGAGATAGCTCTGCATCCGGACATATTCCAGCGCGGTGTTGACCGCCGCGACCCAGTCGCAGTAGATCTGGTCGTAGGTGTCGAGGCGCTCGCCGAAGCTGACGACCGAAACGCCGAAGAAGCGGTCGTCGTGGTGCAGCGGCGAGAAGAAATAGCAGCCGGGCTTTTCGCGTTCCTCGTGCAGACGCGGCAGCATCTTGACGGTCGGGAAGGGCTTTGTCACAATGCCGCCGGGCTCGTTGAAGAGCTTTGCGATCATGTATTTCGGGAAGCCCTCTCTGCGGTATTCCGACGGATTCTCGAGCGCGCCGCCGCCCTCCCAGTCCTCGCAGAGACAGAGGAAATACTCCTTGCAGTCGCGGATGAGATAGATCATGCCCGCGATCGCCTCCATGCAGCTGTCGAGCGTCTCCTGCCGGGTGACCATGATGTTCATATTGCTCATGCGGAACATCGTGCGGAAGTTCTCCTGCCGCTCGTCGACGCGGATCTGATGCCGGAGATAGTCGGTATCGACGCCGCAGGTGCACGAATCGCCGGTGATGACCTCGATGCGCTCGCACTGTGTCAGCACGCAGCTCTCGCCGGTCATCATCTCATAGAGCTTTGCGACGCCCTGTGCGCCGAGCCGGAAATTCTTGCGGACATAGCTGGTCAGTGCAATGAGACTCTGCGTTTCGGTCAGCGAGGCGTCATAGCCGGTGATCATCACGTCCCGCGGGATGCGGATGCCGTTGACGATCAGCTCGTGGCAGAGCGCCTTTGCCATCGGGTCATTGCCGCAGACGACGCCCTGCGGGAGCCTTCGCTTCCCGGAGATGAATTCCTGCGCGAGCGCCCTTGCCGAGTCGTACCAGTAGTCGCCGTAGATGATATTCTCCTCGGGCACGTCGAGGTGATGCGCCTTCATCGCGTCGAGGAAGCCCCGCACGCGCTGCTGCGCGGTATACTGCCAAGCCTGACCGGTCAGACAGATGAGGTCGGTCAGACCGTGCACGTTGATCAGGTGATTGGTGATCGCGGCAAAGCCGGTGCGGTCGTCCATCGTCAGGTGGTGGAAATCCGGCGTGTCGTCGTCGAGCACGAGCACGGGGATCTTCTGCTCCGCGAGCATCCTGTCGAGGATCCGCTTCTCCTCCTCGCAGTGGATGGAATTGCGCAGATACAGAACGCCGTTGAGCATGGAGAAATTCATGTAGCGGAACAGGTTGAATTCCGATTTCTGATGACGGGTCATGTCCTTGTTGTTGGTGATGCACGAAAACACACAGACATCCATATCCAGAGAGAATGCCTGTGCGGTGATGCCCTTGATCAGACGGCGCTGCATGAGCTGCTCGGTCTCGCAGACGATCACGCCGATCAGAAGTCGTTTTTTCATATTGCCCTCCCGGTTCGTTTCTCGCAGAATACGATACATCAACAGTATAACACAAAAAGACAGTTGTGTCAAGCTCAGATTTCCCGAAATCCGACAGAAAAATACAGCTGCACGGTGCGGTTTTTGTGGGCTCTCTTGAAAAACGGGCGCTCCGCGGGCGGAGAAGCGGTTGCAAAAGCACAGCTGCGGGCACATGATTTTTCAACAGCTATTGCATTTTTCGGCGGTTCGTGTTATAATAGCGGGAGAAAACCGGAACGGAGGGAACGACATGCTGGAGGCACTGCTGCAGCTCATCATCCGGCTGATGCCGAAGCCGATCAAAAATCTGTGGGACAAATACGAGAGCGTCTGGCGCTATTGCTATTACGGCGCATGGACGACGCTGCTCTCGATCGTGACGAAGCTGGTGGGGAAGTGGCTCTTCGGGCTCTTCGGCATCTCGCTTGCCGAAAACGCGCTCGCAAACGGCATCAACACGACGGTCTCGTGGGTGATCTGCGCGACATTCGCGTTTGTGGTCAACAAGAAATACGTGTTTCACAGCAAGACGACCGAGCGCGGCGATCTGCTGCGTGAGATCGGGACCTTTTTCGGTGCAAGAGCAGTGACCTTTTTTCTTGAGGTCGGGCTGATGGAACTGCCCGTGATCTTCGGGTGGGGCGATACGGGATATGTCATCATGACATTCGCGTCGCAGTTTATCATTCTCGCGCTCAATTATGTATTCAGCAAGCTGGTGGTCTTTCGGAAGGGAAGCGAAGAAGCGAAAGAAGAAGCGGAAAATGAGAAGTGAGAAGTGAGAAATTAGAAATGAGAAATCCCCCTGCGGCTTTTGTGGGCTGCGGGGGATTTTTGGTTTATGCGGAATAATTGTGAGCGCTTTGGTTCCTTGTTCTTTATCGTAGTTCCTGCTGTAATTCTGGCTGGGCGCGGGGCGCGATTGCGAGAGGAAACCACAAGAGAGGGGAAGAGTCGCTCGCAAGCTCGCGGTCTCTCCCCCTCTCTTAAGGTTTTCTCTCGCGCTCTCTTTCCTTATCTCTCCCTCTCTCTGTTTCGTAAATCTAAGTTCCCTGTATGCCTGATAAGCCATATCTTTCGTTCCCGCTGTGCGTGCTAGCCGCACGCAGGGCGATTTCAGCGAAGAACCGGAGATAACAGCGCTCACAATCATTACCGCACAAACAAAAAATCCCCCACGGTCTCTGGTAAAACCGCGGGGGAGTCATTATTCTCAGTCCGCAAAATAAGCAACGCCGCTCTCGAAGATCTTCTGATCCTTCTCGCCGGGCACATTCTTGCAGACCATCCCGCCGATGCGCTCGCTGTGACCCATCTTGCCGAGCACTCTGCCGTCCGGCGACGTGATGCCCTCGATCGCATCGACCGAGCTGTTCGGGTTGAACCGGATATCCATCGTCGGCGTGCCGGAAAGATCGACATACTGCGTCGCGATCTGCCCGTTCTTCGCGAGCCGCTGGATCAGCGAGCCGGAGGCGATGAACCGCCCCTCACCGTGCGAGATCGGAATGCTGTGCAGGTCGCCGGGCTTGCACGCCGCCAGCCACGGAGACTTGTTCGATGCCACGCGCGTGGTCACCATCATGCTCTGGTGGCGCGCGATCGTATTGAAGGTCAGCGTCGGCGAATCCGCCGTCATCTCGGTGATCTCGCCGTAGGGCACCAGACCCAGCTTGATCAGCGCCTGGAAGCCGTTGCAGATGCCGAGCATCAGACCGTCGCGCTCCTTGAGGAGCCTGTGCACAGCCTCGGTCACCTTCGGGTTGCGGAAGAATGCCGTGATGAACTTGCCCGAGCCGTCGGGCTCGTCGCCGCCGGAGAAGCCGCCGGGAATCATAATCATCTGCGACTGTTCGATCGCCTTGACCGCTGCTTCGACCGACTGCTCAATATCCGATGCGGAGAGATTGCGGATGACCAGCACCTGCGGCACGGCACCCGCGCGCTCAAAGGCTCTTGCGCTGTCGTATTCGCAGTTGGTGCCGGGGAAGACCGGGATCAGCACGCGCGGCTTTGCGACCTTGACAGCCGGTGCCGGGCGCGATGCCGCCTTATGCGTATACGCCTCGATCGTCTTGAACTCGGTTTTGATGCGGCACGGGAACACCGATTCGAGCTTGCCCTCCCATGCCTTCTGGAGCGTGTCCATGCTGATCGTGTAGCTGTCGGAGAAGATCTTGTACTGTGCGGTCGTTCTGCCGATGACCTCCTCGCCGTCCTTCGCCGGACCCTCGAGCTCGATCAGGAAGGAGCCGGGGATCGGCTGGAAGAGCACGGTCTCGGGGAGCTGCTTTGTGAATTCAAAGCCGATGTGATTGCCCATTGCCATCTTGGCGAGACCCTCGGCGACACCGCCGTTCGAGACCGTCCAGACCGCCTTCGCTCTGCCGTCCGTGATGATCTGCTCGACCTGATCGAACACGCGGCGGATGCTGTCCCACTCGGGCAGCCCCGTGCTGTAATACATCGGGGCGATGCGGATGACGGTGTGCCCCGCCGCCTTGAATTCCGTGGACACCACGCGCTTTGTGTCCGCCGTGGAGACCGCGAACGACACGAGCGTCGGCGGAACGTCGATGTGCTCGAAGGTGCCGGACATGGAATCCTTGCCGCCGATGGAGGCACAGGAGAGCTCAAGCTGTGCCTTGAAGGCGCCGAGCAGTGCCGAGAACGGCTTGCCCCAGCGCTTGGGGTCATTCTGCGTGCGCTCGAAATACTCCTGGAAGGTCAGCCAGCACTGATGCCACGAGCCGCCCGCCGCGATCACCTTGGCGACGGATTCGATCACCGCGAGCATTGCGCCGTGATAGGGCGACTGCTCCGAAAGCGTCGGGTGGAAGCCCCAGCCCATGACCGAGCAGGTCGTGGTCTCGCCCGAGAGCACCGGGATCTTCGCAGCCATTGCCTGCGCCGGGGTGAGCTGATAGGCGCCGCCGAACGGCATCAGCACTGTGCCCGCGCCGATCGTCGAGTCGAATTTCTCGACCAGACCCTTCTGCGAGCAGATATTGAGGCTGCTCATCATCTCGCGCCAGCCCTCGGGGGTGTCCTCAAAGGCGGATTCGTAGGTCTCGGCCTTGCTCGCGGGTGCTGCCGCGATGATATCGGTGTGCTTTTCCGCACCGTTGGAGTTGAGGAAGGTGCGCGACAGATCAACGATCGTTCTGCCGTTCCAGTTCATGCGCAGGCGGTTCGTGTCGGTCGCGACTGCGACGACGGTCGCCTGCAGGTTCTCTCTTGCCGCGGCTGCCATGAATGCCTCGACATCCTCGGGCGCGACGACCACAGCCATGCGCTCCTGCGATTCGGAGATTGCCAGCTCGGTGCCGTCCAGACCGTCATATTTGCGGGGAACGGCGTTGAGGTCGATATCGAGCCCGTCGGTCAGCTCGCCGATCGCGACGGAGACACCGCCCGCACCGAAGTCATTGCAGCGCTTGATGAGGCGCGTGACCTCGGGGTCGCGGAAGAGGCGCTGCAGCTTGCGCTCCTCGGGCGGATTGCCCTTCTGCACCTCTGCGCCGCAGTGCGTCAGCGATTCGAGCGTGTGGGATTTGGAGGAGCCGGTCGCGCCGCCGCAGCCGTCTCTGCCGGTCTTGCCGCCGAGCAGGATGATGATATCGCCCGGCTGGGGTCTCTCTCTGCGGATATTCTCAGCGGGAGCCGCACCGACGACCGCGCCGATCTCCATGCGCTTTGCGACATAGCCCGGGTGATAGACCTCGGTGACATGCCCCGTCGCCAGACCGATCTGGTTGCCGTAGGAGGAATAGCCGTTTGCCGCGCCGACCGTGATCTTGCGCTGCGGCAGCTTGCCGGGGATCGTGTCGGAAACGGGCACGAGCGGATTTGCCGCACCGGTCACGCGCATTGCCTGATAGACATAGCTGCGCCCCGAGAGCGGGTCGCGGATCGCGCCGCCCAGACAGGTCGCCGCGCCGCCGAAGGGCTCGATCTCGGTCGGGTGATTGTGCGTCTCATTCTTGAACATGAGGATCCAGTCCTCGGTGCCGTGATCGGTCTCGACCTTGATTTTGACCGAGCATGCGTTGATCTCCTCGCTCTCGTCGAGCGCGGGGATTTTGCCGTCGGCTTTCAGCTTGCGCATTGCCATCGTCGCCATATCCATGAGCGTGACCGGCTTGTCGCCGCGTCCGAGCTCGCGCTTGATGCGCAGATATTCGTCGTAGGTCTCTTGGATATAGGGAGTGGCGATCTCCGCCTTGTCGACGGTCGTGAGGAAAGTCGTGTGGCGGCAGTGATCGCTCCAGTAGGTGTCGATCATGCGGATCTCGGTGATCGTCGGGTCGCGGTGCTCCTCATCGCGGAAATAGCTCTGGCAGAAGGTGATGTCGTCGTAATCCATCGCGAGCCCGTAGGTGCGGAGAAAATCGCGTCTGCCCTGCTCGTCCATCGCGATGAAGCCCTCCAGCGTCTCGACGGTCTCGGGCAGCGCGTAGTTGGTGTCGAGCGTGTCAACGGTGTCGAGCGAAGCCTCGCGGCTCTCGACCGGGTTGATCAGATAGTGCTTGAGACGGTCGAACTCGGCATCGGAGATCGCGCCGGTGACGATATACACTCTCGCATTGCGCACGCGGCAGCGGTCTTTTCCGTTGAGAATCTGAATACACTGTTCACAGGAGTCGGCGCGCTGGTCAAACTGCCCGGGCAGATACTCGACGGCAAACACGCGCTCCTGATTGGAGAGCAGCGGGAGCCTGTCGTAGGTGAGATCGACCGCCGGCTCGGAGAACACGGTCGGGATCGCCGCTTTGAAATCCGCCTCCGTGATGTGATCGGCGTCGTAGCGGTTGAGCACGCGGATGCCGAGGACATCGAGCTGGAGCGCCGTGCGCAGATCGGAGAGCACGGACTGTGCCTCGACCGCAAACTGCGGCTTCTTTTCTGTGTAAATGCGAAATACTGCCATATCAATTTACCTCCGCTTATGATAAAGTGAGAAATGGAAAACAAATCATGCGGCGCCGTTCAGATCAGCTTTTCAACAGCCGCTGCGGCATTGCGCACGCAGTCCTCGCAGGAGCAGAGCACCTTCCCGGTGCCGATGCCCTTGAGCGTTTTGCAGACCGTGCTGCCGCAGAGCCGTTCAAATTCGGTGAACAGCTGTCTTGCATCGGCACGCACAGGCTGCTTGCCGAGCAGTCCGAGCACGGTCTCCGCCCCGACGAGCGCGCCGCAGGTGCCCTCCGTCGTCGCCATGCCCGAGCCGAATGCCGAGCCCAGACGCATCAGCGTATCCGGCGGCAGCCGGAGCTCGTCCGCATAGGCGAGCAGCACTGCCTGACAGCAGTTCATCTGCGATTTGAGGGAAGCGGCGTAATCTGCCTTGTTCATGGCGTGAACCTCCTTCGGTCAGTTGAGATCGGCAATGAGCGCATCCTGCTCATACCCCTTTATTGTAACACAAACGACGGAATTCTGCAAACCCTTTTCGCGATTTTCCGAGAAAATTTTCACAAGTGTACCATCGCCTGTATGCCCTTGGTGAAAGCTCTGTGCATTTTGCTGCTTTTGGTTTTCCACGAGCACCTGCTGCTGTGTCCCGACCATCGCGGCAAGGCGCCCGGCGCGGATCGCACCGGCTATTTCCGACAGCGCTGCGGCACGTTCAGCCTTCACCGCGGGTGCGATCTGCCCGGGCATCTCCGCGGCTTTGGTGCCCTCCCGCTGCGAATAGGGGAACACATGCACCTTCGCAAAGCCCATCTCCCGGACAAATGCGCAGCTCTCGGCGAATTCCTGCTCTGTCTCGCCCGGGAAGCCGACGATCACGTCGGTGGTCAGCGCGGCATCGGGGAAGAGCCGGTGGATCTCAGCCGCCAGCGCGCGGTACTGCGCGGTGTCATAGTGCCGGTGCATCCGCTTTAGGACGGCGTCGGAGCCGCTTTGCAGAGAGAGGTGAAACTGCGGACAGAATTTCCCGCAGCCGCGCAGCGCGGCGAGCAGCTCAGGCGTCATGCGCTCGGGCTCGAGCGACCCCAGCCGCACCCGGAGAAATCCGGGCTGTTCCGCGCAGATGCGCACGGCTTCTGCAAGCGTCGCGCCGATGTCGTCGCCGTAGAAGCAGAGGTTGATGCCGGTCAGCACGATCTCGCGGAAGCCCTGCGCACTGAGCGTCTCTGCCTCCTCCCGCAGCCGTCCGACCGGCATGGAGCGCGACCGCCCGCGCGCATAGGGAATGATGCAGTAGCTGCAGAACTGATTGCAGCCGTCCTGAATCTTGAGGAAGGCTCTGGTGCGCGTGGTGTCGGCACAGGGCAGCGCGGAAAAGCTGTCGCCGCGCTGATAGGGCGAAATATGCGATTCGGTCTCCCCGGGGCGTGCCGCTGCCAGCGCGTCGATGCGGGCGAGCATGGCTTCGCGGTCGCGCGTGCCGGTGACAAGGTCCGCCCCGGAAAAGTCGTCCTGCGGGAACGCCTGCGGCCAGCAGCCCGTGAGGATCAGCAGCGCCCCGGGGTTTCGGCGCCTGAGCGAACGCAGCAGCTGCCGCACCTTCCGCACGCTCTCGCCCGTGACCGCGCAGCTGTTGACGATCAGGACGTCGGCATCCTCCGCCTGTCTGACACGACGCAGCCCGCGGCTGTCCAGCACGGCTGCAAGCCCGGAGCTCTCGGCCTGGTTGACCTTGCAGCCGAGGGTGATGATCTGGTAATTCATGGTTTCTCCTTGTGTATTGTGCACAAATTCAACATCAAACCCTTGTGCACCATAAACAGTATCCGGGGAAATGCAAAAAAGATGTTTGCTTTCACCCGCAAAATTCGGTCACTCGTACAAAATAGCACGATTTTGCTTGACAAAAGCCCCTTGCGGTGCTATATTTAACGCAGGGTGAATTCATGACAGCCCTTCCAAAATATATCGCTTTTCGGTGCTCGGGCAGCGCACGCTGCTGCGTTTCCCCTACCTGACGCTGCAAGCCGGCGAGCCCGTTCACCACCTGCTTTCGAGAAATGAGGTAAAAACGATGTCTGCAGTCACCGTTTATCTTCCCGAGATCACCGATGTTGAGCGTTTTGTCAATATCATGAGCCGTTTCCCCTTTGAGGCAACCCTCGTGGTCGGCAGCTATTCTGTCGATGCAAAGTCCATCATGGGCATCTTCACGCTCGACCGTGAGCAGCCGCTCCGTCTTGAGGTCGCAACGACCGATGAGACTTCGCTGCATGCTCTTGCCGAGGCGCTCGGCACTTACCTCTGCAATCCGGTTCACTGATCTGCCTTCGCGCATCATGCGAACCGGTATCATCTGACATTTTCTTTCTCGGGAGGCTTACGCCGCTCCCGGAATCCCCCTTTTTTCATGTTGCTCCCACATGCTGCCGGCGCATTGGCAGCGGGGGCAAACTCACTCAACGTATCGTCCTCTGTGCCCGTGCACAGAGACGGTGCGTCTTTTTTTGCGGGGCAGCCCCCGCGGGCGATTTCCTCTTTGTATTATGCTGCACAGCAGAAGCGAAGGAACGGAACAACACCTCACTCCTCACTCCTCACTTCTCATTTCTTGCGCGAAACGGCTCTCAAATTGATCGGGCACACCAATATCGCCATCCCCCCGGACACCGGGGGCATTTTTGTATCATGCTGCACAGCAGAAGCGAAGAAACGGAACAACTCCGCACTCCTCGCTGCTCACTCCTGATCCGAACCGCGCACTTCTCACTTCTCATTACAGGTTTGCGGTGAAGTCCGTCACCTTCCATGTGCCGTCGAGATATTTCACCGTAAACGGCTCCTCGGTGACGCCGTCGTTCTCGGTGACCATGACAAATTCGCCCGTGGTAAACCATTTCGTATGCATGCAGAAGGTGAGGCTGTCGGCGGCGGCGCCGGTGATCTTTGTGAGCTCCTCGTGGTCGGTGTAGGGGTTTTCGGGCATTGCCGGCTGAAGATAGAGCCTGCCGCCCGTTTCCTTGTAGACGCCGTCCAGACCGCCCCAGATCTCCGTCGCGAAATATGTGTTATAGTCGGCTTTCACCTGCGCGAGCGTCATGCTCTTGGGCTCGACGGCACACCAGCCCTCTGTGTCTGATTGACCCAGCCCGGTCGCGCGGATGCCGCCCTCCTGGAAGAAATAATTCCGCAGCTTGCGCGCCTGCTGGAAGAGCAGAACGCCGAGTGCGGCGCGCTGTCCGTCGCTGAGGCTCTCCGGCTTGTCCGTGCAGGAGAAGGCGACGAATTCCGCGGAGACATAGCCCTTTTTGCCCGCCGCCTCGACCTCCATCCAGATTTCCGCGTCAAAATCGCCCTGCACATTGGCGCGGGTGACGGATCTGACCGTGACCTCCGTGCCCTGTTTGAGCGTCGTGAGTTTTTTGCCGGACGCGGAGGGCTTGTCGCGCAGATTGAGCCCGCTGCGTGCAAACACATAGCCCTTGCCGGTGAGCGCAGATTTGCTGCCCTTCGCGAAGATATCGAGCACATCGCGCTGATCCTTGATCTCCGTGACATTCCCCGCCGCGGTCGTTGTCTGCACAGCCGATTCGCTCCGTGATGCGGCGGTCGTGCCGTCGGTCAGCGTCGTCAGATCGGTCAGCGTGGTTCCTTCGGTCAGCGCGGTCGCTTCGGTCAGTGTCGTCAGATCGGTCAGCGCGGTCGCTAGAGTCAAAGTCGTCACGTCGGTCAGGGTCGTCACATCGGACAGCTTGGTCTGGTCGGTGACAGCCGGGCTGCCGGAATCCTGCGGGGTGCAGGCGCAGAGCAGCACAGCCGCCGTGACTGCTGCCGTCAGTTTGGAACAGTGTTTCATCAGGTCATCCTCCGTTTCGGTTATGGTTGGTCTGCGCCGTTTTTCATGCGCTGCAGGAGCGCGCCGCCGTTCTCCCTGAGCCATTTGTGCCATTTGTCATACTCTGGGAACACGCGGTAGACATGCGCATAGAACGCCTTGGAATGGTTCATCTCGAGGCGGTGGCAGAGCTCGTGCACGATGACGCTGTCGAGCGCCTGCGGCGGCGCGAGCATGAGCAGGCAGTTGAAATTGAGATTGCCCTCTGCCGAGCAGCTGCCCCAGCGCGTTTTCTGGTTGCGCACGGTGATCCTGCCGTAGGTGACGCCGAGCAGCGCTGCATAATGCTGCACGCGCGCCGGGATGACCCGGCAGGCTTCCTCGGCGAGGCGCAGCAGATCGGCATAGGTCAGCGGCGGGAGCGCGGCTGCTTTTTTCTGCGACTCCTTCTGCTTTTTCAGCATGGCATTGATCTCTGCGGCATGCTTGCGCAGAAACAGCTCGATCTCCGCGCGCGGCAGCCCGGTCGGCGCCCCGACGCGCAGTCTGCCGTCCTCGGTCAGCTTGGCGGAGACCGTTTTCCGCGCTGAACGCACGATGAAGATTTCTGCCGGTATCTCCTGCATACGCAGAATCTCGGGCGGTTTTGCGGCTGCCACGGCGTTACGCTCCCTTCTGTAATATTCCGGTTCTATTATAGCCGATTCTGCTAAAAAAGTCAATTCCATGCAACCGATCGCCCCCATTTTCTGATATAATAAGTGAAGGGCAGCGGCGATACCGGTTGAGCCGCAGACGAAAGGAGGAAGCGCCGATGGAGGACCGCGATATTATTGGGCTGCTGCAAGCCCGCGACGAACGCGGACTGGAGGAGCTGCGCCGGAAATACGGCAGGAGCTTGCGGACCGCAGCGCTCCGATCCGTATCGTGCCCGGAGGATGCCGAGGAGGTCGTCAGCGATGTGCTGATGCAGGTCTGGCAGGCGATCCCGCCCGCAGAGCCCGACGATCTGTTCGGGTTTCTGTCAACACTCACAAAGCGCACGGCGATCAACCGCTATCACCGCGACAGCGCACAGAAGCGCGGCGGCGGGGAGCGTCCCGCGGTGCTCGAGGAGCTCGCAGAGTGCCTGCCCGCGCAGGATAATGTCGCGGCACATGTCGAGCAGAAGGCGCTGACGGCTGCGCTCAACCGCTTTCTCACGGCGCTGCCCGCGGAGATGCGGCGTGTCATGGTGCTGCGCTATGTCCGCGAGCAGAGTGTGCGCGAGATCGCAGCGCACGGTCAGATTTCCGAGGCAAAGGTCAAATCCATGCTGTTCCGCGGCAGAAAAAGGCTGCGGGCATTTCTGGAAAAGGAGGACTGGCTATGAACGAGCAGGAGCTTTTGCAGGCGTTCTCCCGGGTCGACCGGGGCTTTGTCGAGGAGGCAGAGCAGCCTGTGACCAGAAATTCACCGGTGCTGCTGCGCGTGACCGCATCTCTTGCTGCTGTCGCGGCGGCATGTGCGGGAATTTATTTCGGGATGCGCTGGCTCGGCAGGCAGCAGGGCATCACCTATGCGCCGGGCTATTCCGACAACCTCATTGAATCAGCAGTGTCCGATACGCAGACAGACAGCACATCGGCAGACACGACCGGCACGCAGACGACAGTGACGACCGTCTCGCAGACCGAACAGACAACCGAAGCGGCGGTCACGGAGCAGACGACCGGATCGGCAGCGGAGACAGCCGGAACGACCGGTCAGACAACGAATACGACGGCAAAGCAGACGACCCAAACGACAGCGAAGCAGACGACAGCGAAGCAGACGACAGCGAAGCAGATGACAGCGAAAACGACCGGAACGACGCAGCGCACGACGGAATCGACGGTTACGACCGCACAGCCGCCCGCACAGGCAGACCCCGAAGCGGTCATTCAGCAGCTCAAGACAGGTTATCTGCACGGCTTTGACTGGGATGCGGAGCGGGTCTTCCGGAGCGGCGAGGCGGAGGCGCATCTGCCCTGCGAGATCGACTGTGTGCCATACGGCGTGGCGTTTCTCTGCCGCGACAGCGATCTCGAAGCACTGAAGGCAGGCATGATCGGGCAGTATCCGGTCAACTGGTCGGAGGGCGCGTGGACGGATGCGGGCGGCAGCGGCATCGGCTATGTGAACGGCGCGTCGGCGGACAACTGCCTTGTGCAGCCGGTGTCGGGCTTTGTATATCAGTATGGCGGTGACAATGCGATGGAAATGTCCGGCACCGGGCACTCGTTCAGCTTTCGCTATGACCAGCAGACACAGTGCCGCGTGATGAACGATTTTTCCGGATATGCGCGGGAGGGCTGGACGGTCTGCATGGCATCGGTGCAGGCGCCGATCTGCTGTACGCCCGGCGGCGCGGTCTACCGCGATTACACAGAGCTGATCCGTGCGCTTGCCGAAAAGCCGGAGACCGTGCTGCTGGACATTGTGTACGGTGAGGAGTGCAGCTTCGGTCTGCCGGAGCCGATCATTGACGAAATCTACGAATTCTATGTGCATATTCCGGACGGAGCCGCCGTGCCCGGGGCACTCTCCGCATACGGCACGGTCGATGAAATGTCGGGAATCCCGGGCGATTCGTATTGGCTGTTGGAGACTCATAATGATTTCAGCAGCGCATACGGCTGGTATGGGCTGGAGCTCTCGGACGATGCGGTGCAGCGTTTTCTCAGCCCGGCGAGCAACGAAGGCTTGCAGCAGCTCTGCGAGGAGCTCGAAGCGATCCCGGGCGTCCGCCTTGCACAGCCCGTAATGGAATACTATGCCTAAATGAGAAGTGAGGAGGGGGAAGCAGGAGGGAGGAAGTGAATGCGGAATCATGGCGCGCCGCCGCGAAAATAAAGAATCAGCCGTCCCATATTCGGGGCGGCTGATTGTTTTTTCAGCAGAGGAAACGAAAGTGACGGAACAACTCCTCACTCCTCACTCCTAACTTGACCTGCTCCCTCCTACCTTCTCATTTCTCGCTCACCGCCGCCACTTCATCGAAATGTCGAACGCCTTGACGCTGTGGGTCAGCGCACCGATGGAAATGATATCGACGCCGGTCTCCGCGACGCCGCGCAGCGTCTCGTGCGTGATGCCGCCCGACGCCTCGAGCACGGCGCGTCCCGCCGTGATCTCCACGGCTCTGCGCATCGTGTCGTTGTCCATGTTGTCGAGCATGATGATATCGGCTCTCGCTTCGAGCGCCTCTGCGAGCTCGTCCAGCGTGCGCACCTCGACCTCGATCCGCACCATGTGCCCGATATGCTGTCTCAGCTGCGTGATCGCGGGAATGATGCCCCCGCAGGCGTCGATGTGGTTGTCCTTGAGCATCGCGCCGTCGGAGAGGTTGAAGCGGTGATTCTTGCCGCCGCCGCAGCGCACGGCATATTTCTGCATTGCCCGGATGCCCGGCAGGCATTTGCGCGTGTCGGCGATCGAGGCATTCGTGCCCGCAACGATATCGACGCATCTGCGCGTCTCCGTCGCGATGCCCGAGAGATGCTGCAGCAGATTCAGCGCCGTGCGCTCGCCCTTGAGGAGCGTGCGCGTTCTGCCGTGCATTTCCGCGAGAATATCGCCGTATTTCACACGGTCGCCGTCCTTTGCCTTTGCGGTGAAGGTCACGCCCTCGCCCACCAGCGCGAATACGCGCGCGGCGATCTCCATGCCGCAGAGCACGCCCGCGTCCTTCGCCATCAGATAGGCGTCGGATTCGTGTGCCTCGTCGAGCAGAAAGTCGGTTGTCACGTCGAGCCCGGTGATATCCTCCTCCAGCGCGTGCAGGATCACCTTGTCGACATAGGATTGCAGCAGCTCCATTACAGTTGTTCCTCCAGAATCAGATAGGCACAGGTCGCCTGCGATTTCGCCTCGAGATAGTCAAGGTCCATTTTCCAGTCCTCGCACGCGATCAGCTGAATCAGCTCGGTCACGCGGGCATAGGCTTTTGGCATGTTTTCGGTGTTGGGAATGACAAAGTAGTTTTCCTGCAGAATCTTGCGCAGCTCGGTGCGGATGCCGTGCGGGATCGGCTCGGTCGCGGTGATCTCCGGGAAGCTGCCCTGCTCAAAGCGCGGGCTGATATCTGCGGCTTCCCTTGCGATCTCCTGCGCGGCTCTGCGCGAGAAGACCAGCGCCTCGAGGAGCGAATTGCTCGCGAGACGGTTGTTGCCGTGCACGCCGGTGTGCGCGCACTCGCCGCAGGCAAAGAGCCGGTCGACACGGGTCTGCGCGTTGGAGTCGACGTCGATGCCGCCCATGAGATAATGCTGGCAGGGATAGATCGGCACAGGCTCCTTCGTCAGGTCGTAGCCCTGCTCGAGCAGCTTGTTGTAGATCTTCGGGAAGCGCTTTTTGACCTCCTCGGGGTCCTCGTGGGTGATATCGAGCCAGAAATCCTGCGAGCCGGTGCGCTGACTCTCCAGAATGATCGCGTGCGAGACGACGTCGCGCGGGGCGAGCTCCAGACGGTCGTCATAGCGCTGCATGAAACGCTCCATGTTGCAGTTTCTGAGATAGGCGCCCTCGCCGCGCACCGCCTCGGAAATGAGGAAGCATTCGCGGGTGTGCTTGTTGTTGAAGGCGGTCGGGTGGAACTGGATCAGGCTGAGATTCTTGATGCGCGCGCCGAGCTCATAGGCGATGCGGATGCCGTCGCCGGTCGCGATCGCGCTGTTGGTGGTGTATTCGTAGACACGCCCGATGCCGCCGGTCGCCATGATGAGAAAATGGCAGTTGACCGGGGTGAGGGTATCCCCGCGCAGCAGCTCGACGGTGAAGCCGGTCCCGGTCTTGACCGCGCGGCTCATGACGGTGTGCTCGGAGATCGTGACATTCGGCAGCAATGCGGTCTGAGCAAGCAGTCCGCGCAGAATCTCCGCGCCGGTCGAATCGCGGTAGTGGAAAATGCGCCTGCGGCAGTGTCCGCCCTCGAGGGTGCGGTCGAAGTCGCCGTCGGGGTTTTTGTCGAAGTCAACGCCGTATTCCACAAGCTGCTCGATATCCTGCGCCGCCTCGGAAACGAGGATCTGCAGGGTCTTCGGGTTGTTGGTGAAGGCGCCGGCGATGCGGGTGTCGTTGGCGTGCAGCTCGATGTTGTCGTCGGGGGAATTCCACACACCGGCGATGCCGCCCTGTGCAAGGGCAGAGTTGCAGAGCGTCGCCTCGCGCTTGGCGAGCACGAGCACCCTGAGGTCTGCGGGCAGATGCAGTGCGGCATAGAGCCCGGCGGCGCCCGCGCCCGCGATGATCACGTCATAGTTTTGTTCCAGTTGCAGCATGAATCAGCTCTCCTTTTCGGAAACAGTGGGGGTTCTGCTGACATTATAGCACATTCCGACGAAAAAAGCAATGAGAAATGAGAAGTGAGAAGTGAGAAGTTAGAAATGAGATGCGGCTGCGGGGAATGCGGAATCTTTTTCAGCCCGCCGCAAACCGACAGAATTCGCAGCGCAGACGCGGTAAAATAAAAAGAGACCCGACAGACGGGCACAGAAGGAAAGGATACGATATCACATGACAGAACTCAAAGCAGAGCCCGGAAGGCTGACCGTCCTTCTCGAGGGCGAGCTCGATCACCACCGGATGCGGGATATCCGCGAAACCGTCGATCAGGCTGTGCATGAGCAGCTCCCCGGGGTGCTCGTGCTCGATTTCCGGCGCGTGACCTTCATGGACAGCTCCGGCATCGGGCTGATCATGGGCAGATGGCATCTGCTCGAGGAATACGGCGGCGTCCTCGAAATCCACAATCCGGCGCCGCAGATCAGAAAGGTGCTGCGGCTCTCCGGCGCGGACAGGCTCGCCGTCATTCGCAGCTATGCGGCATGCGGCACGGGAAAGGAGCAGGCACATGAGATCGCTCAATGAGCTGCGGTGCAGCTTTCCGGCAAGATCGGAGAACGAACAGTTTGCGCGGACGGCGGTCTGCGCCTTTGCTGCACAGCTCGACCCGACCGTCGAGGAGCTCGCCGACCTGCGCACGGCAGTCTCCGAGGCTGTCACCAATGCAGTTGTGCACGGCTACCGCAGTGTGCCCGACGGGGTCATCTCCGTGACGGTGCGGCTGCTGCCGGACAGCGTCATCTATGTCCGCATCGCCGATAAGGGCTGCGGCATCGCGGATATCGGGCAGGCAATGCAGCCGCTCTGGTCGGGGGCGCCGGGCGAGGAGCGCGCCGGGCTCGGGTTCACGGTCATGCAGAGCTTCACCGATTCGCTGCAGGTCTCGAGCCGCCCCGGCACCGGCACGACCGTCACGATGCGAAAGCGCATACATCATGCAGACGGCAGCACGGGCTGAGGAGCATCTCGGGCTGGCGCATCTCTGCGCAAACCGTTTCCGCGGCCGCGGCATCGAATATGAGGAGCTCTATTCGGCGGGCTGCCTCGGGCTGGTCAAGGCGGCAAATGCGTTTGACCCCTCGCGCGGGGTTTGCTTCTCGACCTATGCGGTCCCGGTGATCATGGGTGAGATCCGGCGGCTGTTCCGCGACGGCGGCAGCGTGCATGTGAGCCGGGCGCTGAAGCAGCGCGCGCAGGAGGCATGGCGGGTCAGCGGGGAGATCGCGCAGGAAAAGGGGGCTGCAGCGACTGTCGCGGAGGTCGCAGCGGCACTCGGGCTGACCGAATCCGAGGCGGCAGAGGCGCTCTGTGCCGCGCAGCCCGCGGTCTCGCTGACGGCGCTGACCGAGGACGGCACGGGGGCATGGGATATTCCGGTGCCCTCGCCGGAGACCGCGCTGCAGGAGCGGCTGGCGCTGCAGCAGGTGCTGGCGCTGCTGGAGCCTTCCGACCGGGAGCTGATCCGTCTGCGGTACCGGCTGGGGCTGACACAGCAGCAGACGGCGGTGCGCATGCAGATGACACAGGTGCAGGTCTCACGCCGCGAGAAGAAGATCCTGACCTTTCTCCGCGCGGAGCTGATGCGCTAGGGAAACACGGATTAAATCTGGTGCGCAAGGATGCTTTCGATCAAGCGCGCTTGATCTGTCAGATTTTTCGTCAGATTGTATGAAAACGACGCCGCTGGGCTGGCGCATGTTTGCAAGCAAACTGCGCAGTTCCGCTCCGCGGAACATGCGCCCGGCAAGGAGTTTTCGTGCAAGATGACGGAAAATATGCAAGCAGATTGCGTGCCAAGCCGTAAGGCGTGATTTAATCAGTGGTTCCCTAGGGAAACACGGATAAAAGTGCCTTCGGCGGATTGAAATTGGGTACTCCGTCCCCAAACCTCTGCCAAAGGCTTGACACTTGAGCGAGGTGCGCGGCAGAGCCAGCATAAGCATTGCGCAGCAATGCGATGGAATCGGCGGTTTCCCAGCTGAAAACGGTGATCCTGCAGCGCGGCTCACAGTGCCTCCAGAGCTTCCTTCGCAATGTCTCTTCTTTGGGCGTATGTCGGCACCTCGGGGCACTGTGCGGCAAGCTGCTCCCAGATGCGCAGCGCCGCGGAGAAATGCGCTCTTCGGTCATCCGTCTGCTTTGCAATGCAGCCGAGCTTATAATGTGACACAGCAAGATCGTCATGTGCCTCAGGCGTTCCGGTCTTCTCCGAAAGCTGTTCACGAATATGCATTGCCTTTTCGTAATACTGCTTCGCCTCTGTCAGCCGGCTCATCTCTGTGCAGATATCGCCGAGATTGTTATAGCTGCACGAAAGATCGCGCCACGCACCGACCGTTCCGGTCTTCTCCGCGAGCAGTCTGAGAATCTGCAGAGACCTTTCGCAATACTGCAGTGCATCTGTCAGTAATCCAAGTTCTATAAAGATTTTGCCGTATTTATCATAGCTGATCGACAGATCGCGCCACGCTTCCACCGTCCCGGCCTCCTCGGCAAGCTGTCCTCGGATCTGCAGCGCCTTTTTGTAATACTGCAATGCATATTTCAATCCGCCCTGTGCTTTACAGATATTGCCGAGACAGTCATAGCTGCACGAAAGATCGCGCCGTGCCTCGACCGTCCCGGTATTCTCTGCAAGCTGTTCGCGGATCTGCAGCACCTTTTCGTAATACTGCCGAGCCTCTGTCAGTACGCCCTGTGCTTCACAAATGCTGCCGAGATGACCATAGCTGATGGAAAGATCGCGCCGCGCCTCGACCGTTCCGGTTTCCTCCGCAAGCGGTTCACGGATCTGCAAAGACTGTTCATAATACCGCTGCGCCTCGGTCAGCCTGCCCTGTGCTTCGCAGATGCCGCCGAGCTTGTTATAGCTGACGGACAGATCGCGCCTTGCCGCAGCCGTTCCGGTCTCCTCGGCAAGCTGTTCATCGATCTGCAGCGACAGCGCATAATACCGCTGCGCCTCGGTCAGCCTGCCCTGTGCCCGGCATATATCGCCGAGCCTGTTATAGCTGACGGACAGATCGCTCCGCGCCCCGACCGTTCCGGTTTCCTCAGCAAGCTGTTCACGGATCCGCAGGGACTTTTCATAATACCGCTGCGCCTCGGTCAGCCTGCCCTGTGATTTGCAGTTATCGCCGAGATTGTCATAGCTGACGGACAGATTGCGCCGCGCCTCGACCGTATCGGTCTCTGCTGCAAGCTGTTCACGGATCTGCAAGGATTTTTCATAATACCGCTGCGCCCCGGCCAGCCTGCCCTGCGCTTCACAGATACCGCCGAGACGGTCATAGCTGATCGACAGATCACGCCGCGCCTCGACCGTTCCGGTTTCCTCCGCAAGCGGTTCACGGATCTGCAGGGACTGTTCATAATACCGCTGCGCCTCGGTCAGCCTGCCCTGCGCTTCACAAATAAAACCGAGCTGGTTATAGCTGACGGACAGATAGCGTCTCACAAAGGAAAAGCTAAATTCCGCACACCGTTCTGTTCCGTGAAGCATCTCCTCGTAGACAGCGCCTGCCTCCTCCGGCTTGCCGACTGCACGCAGCGCATCGCCGAGATCACAAAGTGCATTGAGCCAGTAAAGCGCGTTTTCTTCGGCAGGGTCCGCTTCAAACAGCTTTTCCCGTACATCCGCGAGTCTTCTCTGCCAACCGATCGCCTTGTGGTAATCCCGCTTGACGCCCTCGCCGCTGTTGTACATATCGACGAGCTTCTGCATCGCCTCGGGCAGCTCGCGCTCCGCCGCGCCCTCAATCAGCCGCAGCGCCATGTCATAGTCGGTTTCGACGTCGATGCCGCCCAGATATGCGAGCCCGATGAAGAAATTGTGCTGGGGGTCGTCGTCGTTGTCGGGCTTTGCGACATTTGCCAGCAGCACCGCCAGCGAATCCGCAAGTGCTTCCTGATTGTGCGAATCCACGCACGCCGGAATCGCGTCGAAATGCTGCTCCAGCGTTTCACGGTCGGTCGGCTGTAATTCCGCCGGCAGAATTTTCATGCCCGCGGAATTGGCGTCGGGATATTCGTTCCGCATGACGTAGTTGCCCTGTTCGAGCAGATTCGGTGTCACGACCAGCGCGAACAGTTCGCTTTTCCGTATCGCCTCCTGAATCGCCTGATTGAAGCTCTCGCCCGGCACCAGAAATTCATCGTACCAGATCGCGATATCGCGGCAGAAGTCGTTTTTGTGGATCAGCCGCATCAGCTCCTGCGCAAAGCGGCGGTCCTTTTTGCGGTAGCTCAGGAAAATATACGCATCGAATGCGTCGCGGACCTTCAGCGCCGTTTCGTCGCCGATCAGCACGGAATTGAGATAGCGCGTGAGCTTTTCCTCGTAGGAGATCGCGGTATCGTCGTGCGCAGTGAGGTCAAGGCACTGCAGGTCGCCGCAGATGCGGTTGAATTCCAACGCCAGTTCCGATTCGACCAGAATCGGCAGAACGGGAATATGCCGCTCCATCGCAAACGGGAACACGACACGCCGTGCAAAGCAGTCGCGGTAGAGAAACCGGCTGCTGACAGGTATTACAATGAGCTGCATGCGCGAGAGGTCGCTCTCGAAGTTTTCTGCATCCGCGGGAGATTCGGGGTCCTCCTCATAGAAAATGGCGCAGTTCTGGCGTTCGAGAATCTGCGCGGAGAGCGGCTCGAGCCACTGCGCAAAATCGTCGGGACAGCCGGTGAAAAAGACGCGCTGCAAGCCCTGCGGCGAGCGGCTGCTTCGGGTTTTGTACTGCATGATAATCCGTCCCTTCTGCATGTTTTTTGCTTTATTATAGCACCGGTTTTCGCGATTTGTCAAGGCAATCGCGCCGCTGCAAAGCCCCGCCCAAAAAGCACCCCCGCAGGCATTCGGTCGGTACTAATATAGATGTTTTTCAATCACTATTGATGTACCAACTAAGTCTTGAAGATTAGATGCGCAGGATAAATGTCGATATGCAAGGAAGAAAGCCGCCGCCGGGCTGGCGCCCGGCAAGGTTTTCTGACGCAGCAGATCGGCATTTAGACAAGCAGATGACTTCAAGATTTAGTTGGGACATCAATATTATGTAAAGACCTATACAGCGGGCTATAAAACAGAGTAGGCAGAGCTTCTACCACGAAGTTCTGCCTATTTTTCATTATGATGTTTCTTCATATGATGAAGAGTATTGCTTAGCTTTTAGTCTATGAATAACCTGATTCCGCAGAACTCAAATCAACCGATGAACGAAAAGCATTGAAATTTTGCGAAAAAGCCCGTGTTTGATTGCTATATTCAATTTCACCCAGTGGGTGAAGTTTTGAAACACGAGAAGAATAATGAAAAACCATGTGATTTTGTTGCTTTTCAGTGCTTTGCATTCCACGGGCTTTGCGGAATCAAGTGAGACACAGAATCTTTTAACTCGAAATGATACTCCGAGCTGATTTCGATTTTACAGAATCGCGCAAATTAGTGTATATAATCATAGAAAGCACTTGAAAACATCGGATATTTGTGTTATAATATATAATAAGGCTAAATAGTGCTTGTACAGAGGTCATTTCATCCGGTAATGACAGCGTGTTTTATGAATGTGACCACTGCACTGTCAGCAGACATCAAATGATAAAGAATCAATGAAAGGAAAGACTGGAGGTCAGAATATGCAGGAATTGCTGAAACGTAAAAAAGGGCTTCACAGAAGCGTATTGATCGTGGATGATGAATTCATCGAACGCGAAATACTGGGAGAAATGCTGAAAAATGACTATTCTGTCCGATATGCTGAAAACGGTGCACAAGCGCTTGCTATGATCCGCGAGAACAAACTGACGCTGTCGCTTGTCATTCTTGATCTGCACATGCCGGAACTTGACGGTTACAGTCTTCTGCAGATCATGCGTGCCGACAGTGAGCTCCGGCGCATCCCTGTGATCGTTCTGACCTCCGAAGCCGGTGCCGAGGTGAAGAGCCTCCAGCTTGGCGCTGCTGATTTCATTACCAAGCCCTATGATATGCCGGATATCATCCGGGCACGAGTCAGTCATGCCATCGAACTCGCCGAGGACAGCATCATCATCCATGAGATCGAGCGCGATCCGCTCACCGGTCTGTTCAACAAAGAGTTTTTCTTTGAGTACGGCAAACGCCTCGATCAGCAGAACGGCCATATGAAGATGGATGCGTTGGTCATGGATATCAACCGGTTCCGTATCGTCAATGAACTCTACGGCAAGCAGTACGGCGACCTTGTTCTGAAAAAAATCGGTTGCAGTATCCATGAACTGGTGGAACGATCCGGCGGGCTTGCGTGTCGGTATGACGGCAACTGCTTTTATGTCTACCTTCCGCATCGGGAAGATCTGTCTGAGAAATTGCCGGATTATATCGCAAGGATGAGTGAACTGCTGGGCGACCGCAAGATCACCGTTAGGATGGGCGTATATTCCGATGACGGTGAAGAGCTGGATATGGAACGCCGCTTTGACCGTGCCAGACTTGCCGAACGCAAGCTGCGCAACAGCTATGAAACACGCTTCAACTTCTATAATGCAGAGCTCCACAGCAAAGAACTTCACGCAGAACGGCTCATCAACGATATGGAGCAGGCACTTGCCGAGAAGCAGTTCCGGGTCTACTACCAGCCGAAATATAACATTCAGGGCACAAAGCCCGTACTGACCAGTGCAGAGGCACTCGTGCGCTGGTTCCATCCGGAATTCGGCATGGTCAGCCCTGGTGAGTTTATCCCCGTCTTTGAGAAGAACGGACTGATCCAGAAGCTTGACCGCTATGTCTGGAACGAAGCGGCTGCGAAGATCGCAGAATGGCACAGGACCTTCGGCTTCTATCTGCCGGTATCGGTGAATGTGTCCAGAGTGGATGTGTTCAATCCGCAGCTGGGCGATATCCTGTGCGAGATCGCCGACAGAAACGGTCTTTCCGCCGAAAATCTCCTGCTGGAGATCACGGAATCCGCCTATACAGACAATTCACGCCAGATCATCGACACCGTTTCGGCACTTCGCAGCAGAGGATTCCGGATCGAAATGGATGATTTCGGCTGCGGCTATTCCTCGCTGAATATGCTGACTTCCCTTCCGATCGACGCATTGAAGCTGGATATGAATTTTATCCGGAACATCTGCACGGATAAAAAGGCGTACAAGCTCGTTGCGATCATGATGGATATCGCGAAGCTCCTGGAAGTCCCTGTGATCGCAGAAGGCGTGGAGATCAGGGCGCAGATGGATCTGCTCAAGGATCTGGGATGCGATATCATTCAGGGATACTATTTCTCCAAACCCCTTCCGGCGGAGGATTTCGATAAGCTGCTGACAGCAGAAAGAGAGGCAAAGGAACATGCTTACAATTGATGCATTACGTGAATTTGGCGCTGATGTGGATGACGGGCTTGCCCGCTGTATGAACAATGAGAGTTTCTATCTCATGCTCGTCCGGAAGGCGGCAGAGACAGAGCGTCTGTCGCAGCTTGAGATCCAGCTGCAGGCAGGCGATCTGGATGCTGCTTTTGAGACCGCGCACGCGCTCAAAGGTCTGTACGCGAATCTTTCTCTGACACCGCTGACAAAGCCCGTCAGCGAGTTGACCGAGCTTCTCCGGAACCGGACAGATACGGATCATTCTGCACTGCTCGCGGAAGCCAAAGCACAGTTTGAAAAGCTGTGCAGCCTGGCAGCGGAGTGATCGGCGATGCAGAAACAGATCTCTGCGGGGATCATCATCAGCTGTCATCCTGATTTTGAGGATGATCCGGTTTCTGGGGAGTGTGCCAACCTCGTTCCGGAGCAGATCGGCATTATATGCGAGGGTGCAGATTCCGGTACGGATACAATCGGAATGTGCAGAGAGCCTGTCATGCAGATCGTTACCGAAGATTCCAGTAAACGTTATAAGGAAAAAGATATCTTTTGAATCACCTAATCCTACTCTATTACAGGAAAACAGAGAGGGAATCTGTGAATTTGAATCGTGTAAATATATACCAAGTTCAGGATTTTCGATTCAAAAACAGCATTCTTACTACTGCAGTGATGCATTACGATATGTCCCATACAAGTTCCAAAATAAGTTAGCAATCCGCCTGTAATCTAAGCACCTTTCAGTATTCAGCATAAAAAAATAAATTCTGGAGATAAGTATAGACTTATATCCCCAAAAGTGATACAAAATAAGTTGAAGTCTGCTCTTGAAATTACAAAATGATTGCAGGGAAGAAACAGCTGCATGTAATATACCGGAGTTTCAAAACATGAGGGAGTGGAATGCGTTGTGAAAAAAACCTGGGTCATTATCGTTAACGTGTTCATTATGATCGCTATGCTGATCTTTGTCGTGATGTATTCCAACTTTCAGAGCAAAGATGCATCACAAAGACAGGTAGAACATTTTGAAAATACCACGCTCACGATGGAGCGTGTCACTGAGAATTATCTGGAGGGCGAACAGCGCATCTGCGATGTGTGGGCACGCTATATCAACAGCAGGGACATGACCATTGAGGAAGCCGTTTCCTTCATCCGGCTCTCTCATGTGCTGCCGAACACATCTGCTCATATTGTGTATCTTGATACGCTGTCCGGACTGTCTACCAAGGCAAGACAGGATGCTGCCGACGATTATGCTGTTTCTTATAAGCGGACGGATCTTCTCAACGATGTGAGCTGGATCTCGGATATCGGGGAATCCATCAATATTTCCCGCGCCTATACAAATCCGATCAACGGCGAACAGTCTCTGGCATTCTGCAATTTCATCACCCTGCATGATCCGGAGACCAATGATCTCCGGATCGCCGTATTGCTGCGTGTGCTGCCGGTCACCGAATTGGAGCAGAAATGGATCTTCCCGCAGGAAGAGTATGAAAACGCTGAGCTTTCCATGATCGATGCAGGCGGCAATTATATCATCAAGGACCATTCCTTCAAAAATTCCAATTTCTTTGAGTTTTACAAGTCCTACAATGCTGCCGATCCTGCTTCTTCGCAGGAGCTCTTTGAGAAGATCACGTCTTCGACAGGATCCTTTTCGATGCGCAATTCGCGCGGTGAGGAATGTATCCTGGCATATACGCCGATCGCAGCAAAGGCGGAGTGGGCGCTGCTCAGCTTTATGCCGATGCAGGAACTTCGTGTTGACAACGAGAACTGGCTGCTGGTCTGCTTTGTTTCCGCAGGGCTTCTGATCCTGTTTGTATTTGATCTGGCAGTCATGCTGTACTTCAATCAGAAACTCCATGCAGCGGCAAGGGAAGCCGCGTCGGCGAACAAAGCGAAGACCGATTTTCTCTCTACGATGTCCCATGATATCCGCACACCGATGAATGCGATCATCGGACTTACTGCGATCATGAAGAAGAATCTCGACGACAAGGAATCTGTCCGGGAGAATCTGCATAAGATCACGCTGGCAAGCAATCATCTGCTGACCCTGATCAATGACATCCTCGATATTTCCAAGGTCGAGAGCGGAAAACTGAACCTCAGCCCGCAGACCTTCTCCATCGTTGAGACGGTTGAAAATCTGGTGAACATCTCCCAGCCAATGATCAAGGAAAAGAACATCGATTTCCATTTCCGCATCGGTCGGATGGAAACAGAGTATCTCTATGCCGATCAGCTTCGGCTGAATCAGATCTTTATCAATATCCTTTCCAACGCCATCAAATACACAGAACCCGGCGGCAGGGTCAGCGTGGATATGCACGAGGATGAGAGCAGGGAGCCGGGATGCGTGCAGATGACCTATATCGTGTCCGATACCGGCATCGGCATGAGTCCGGAGTATATGGCGAATATGTATCAGCCGTTCTCACGCCAGACGGACAGCCGCGTGAACAGCATCCAGGGAACCGGGCTCGGACTTGCCATCACAAAACAGATGGTCGATCTGATGGGAGGCACCATCGACTGCCGGAGCGAGCAGGGGAAAGGAACGACATTCACTGTTGTTCTCGATATCCCCGCTGCCGAGCATCAAAGGGAAGATATGACGCTTGAGCCGATGGACGTTCTGCTCGTTGACGATGATCCGGTACAGCTGGAGACCGCAGGCGATACGCTGCGGTCGCTCGGTGTGACTGCCGACTGTGCAGGATCTGCGGAGGAAGCGCTCGGACTTCTGAAAACAGGAAAGGGGTACAGCATGGTGCTCCTTGACTGGAAGATGCCCGGTACCGACGGCATCGAAACGACCCGCCGGATC
>JAEELE010000098.1 GCA_016288755.1 Oscillospiraceae bacterium | reverse complement strand
GACCACGACCTCGACTGAGGAGACCACGACCTCGACTGAGGAGACCACGACCTCGACTGAGGAGACCACGACCTCGACTGAGGAGACCACGACCTCGACTGAGGAGACCACGACCTCGACTGAGGAGACCACGACCTCGACCGAGGAGACCACGACCTCGACCGAGGAGACCACGACCTCGACTGAGGAGACTACGACCTCGACTGAGGAGACCACGACCTCGACTGAGGAGACCACGACCTCGACCGAGGAGACCACCACGATCTCTGAGACCACGACCACCGAGCCGGGCGTCGTTGTCGGCGATTACAGATATGAGCTCGAGTTCGTCGGCGATGCTGGCGTGAAGGAGCTTGTTTACTGGTCTGAGGAGACCACTCCGTTCGATCTGACCAACCTGTCCGTCAGCATGAAGCTGACCAAGACCAACATCAATGATGCAACTGATGTCACCGTCACCAACACTGATGTGACCGAAGACTTTGCATCGGTTCAGCAGTCTCCGCAGGACTTCGACTTCCACGGCTTTGACTACTATGCACTTGAGATTGCTCTGAAGGACGAGGCTGCTCTGCAGGCAACTCTGACCGAGAAGACCTCTGCCGACGTGACTGCTGCTCTTGTCGAGCGCTACAGCATCGCAAACGGCCAGACCCTCGCAACATTCAACAAGCAGAGCTTCATCACTGTCGTTCTGGTTCTCCGCGGCGACGCGACCCTCGACAATGTGATCGACGCGAAGGATGCGAACGCAATCAACCAGATCAACAACATGATCAACGTTCTGGACGTCGATGTCGAGCAGTTCCAGACCTTTGACGGCTTCCTCTTCGGCAGCGGCAACCCGATCAACCTGCTGAAGTACAGCCACTATGCCGGCGATGCTTACGACGGTCTCGGCTATCTGCTCGCACCGGATGCGAACATCGTTGCACGCCGCTTCAACATGGAGGTCATCGTCGGCGTTGATCCGGAGGAGTACGATTGGGATTCCGAGTATATGATCGGTCACTCCGTCACTCCGCGCACCGAGCTGCACGCTGATCCGTTCGCACAGCTCCGCACCGGCGCAGAGCCCAGAGAGATCACCAATGATCTGTAATCCACAGATACTGAGCACAACAAAAGAGGCACGGTCTTCGGACTGTGCCTCTTTCTTTCCCATGCTGCCGCCGCACCGGCACAGGAACAAAACAGCCCCCGCAGCTGATATGCGGGGGCTTTGTTTATGGGTCTGTGATTATCGCGTGCGGGGCATTTTTCTGCACGCTCACTATGCCGATCTGACAGGACTGCTTTGTCCGGTAGCCCTCCGACACCGCGATCACTTCGCCGTTGCGCGCCTTGAGCCGGAATCGGAATGCGCCGATTTTGTCGGTGTAGAGCTCGAATTTCGGATTCGGCAGGCGGGGCGGGTCAGGCAGCGTCAGGTCGAGCACGACGGTCGTTGCGGCGTTTTTCATCACGCTCGCGATGCCCTTGCGGCAGGCACTCTCGGTGACATATACCTCCGAGGTCGCAATGACTGCGCCGTTTCCGGCTTTCAGGTGAAAGGTGTACCCGGAGCGCACGCGCCGGATCAGAAAGCGACCCATATCACAGGCGGATGGTGAAGGTCGTCTGATCGTCGTTCCAGTGGATATCTGCGAACGGATCGTCATTCGGGTCGCCGGGCGGGGTGTCGTCGTCGCCGGGAGGCGTGTCGGTCGGCGGGGTCTGCCCGCTGCGTGCTGCGGATTCCGCGGCAGCATCGATCTTCGGGATATCGGGTTCCTCGTCGTCAGCGGCAGCTCTGCGCTGTGCCGGGCGGCGCTGTCCCTCCTCCGGGAGCTCGGGCAGATCGCTCAGCAGGCTTGCGCGGTGGCGCGCCTTTGTCTCCTCGGGGGTCTCGCGGGCACGCATCTTGCGCTCGCGCTCCTCGGGCAGATCAGGCAGATCGTCGAGCAGACTTGCACGGTGACGCGCCTTCGTCTCTTCCGGGGTCTCCTTCGCGCGCAGCATCTGCTCGCGCTCTTCCTCGGTGAGTTCCTTCTTCTTGCGGCGGCGGGGCTGCTTCTTCTGCTCCTCCTCCGTTTCATCCGGAATGACCGGGAGCTTTGCCTTCGGGTCGACCGGCACGGACTTTTTCCGTGCTTCAGCGAGCTCGCGCTTGACGCGCTCGGCGTAGGTCAGCTCCTCCTCCTCGTCGAAGGCGACGGGCTTTTTCGGCTGTGCTGCCTCCTCGGGCTCAGGCGGAGCGGGCTTCGGCTCCTGACGCTTTGCGGGCTTCTGCGCAGGACGCGCGGGTGCGTCTTCCTCGCTGCTGCCGGCAGTCGGTGCAAGAAAGATCGCGTCGTCGAGCATTGGCTTGGCAGGCTGCGCAGGCTTTTCACGCTGCGCGGGCTTTTCGGACTGTGCGGCAGGCTGCTGTTCGCCGCCGAAGAGAAATCCGGGGTCGCCCGTCTGTACCTGCTGCCGCTTCTGGCGCTGCGGAACACGCGGTGCCTCCTGAAGCGGTGCAGCAGTCTGCTCCTCCTGACGCTCCTCCGCGAGGAACTGCTCAATGTTGAGCGGCACATACTGCATCATGGCGTGGTGTGACCGCGCGTAGCGCTCGGCGTAGCTGCCGGCTTCCGCGTGCATACGGAACTTGGGGCACTCGACAAACGCATTTTCAGCGATTTCGGTCACAGACGCGGGAATCGCGATATCGGTGATATGCTCGCAGTGGCTGAACGCCGACTGTCCGATGCGGATCACGCCGTCGGGAATGACGATCTTCTCGATGCCGGCGTGATAGAACGCCTCATTGTCGATCTCGGTGATCGTCGCGGGCAGCTTGACGGTCTTCAGGCTGGTGCAGCTCGAGAACATCGCGTGCCCGACCTTCGTAGGTCCCTCGCGGAACACGACGGTCTTAAGGCTGGTGCAGCTATGGAAGATATAGCCGTCGATCTGGCGCAGCGTCGTCGGCAGCTCGATATACTCGAGCTGGTCGCAATAGGAGAATGCGCCGTGCTGGAGCCGGAGTACGCCCTCGGGCAGGCGGATCAGGCGGATCGGGAGCTGCGCGAAGGCAGCCGGACCGACCACGCGCACGCCGACCGGGACATTGACCTCGGGCTGCATGATATTCGCGTGCATGAGGATGTTGGCGCCCGCGATCGTGTAGGGCTCGGTGCGCCGGGTCATCCACGGGGTATACGCAAAGGCGTCGACGCCGATCTCAGTGACCGACTTCGGAATGATGACATCCGTGAGGACGCCGCAGTTTGCAAAGGCGTTGTCGCCGATGCTGATGACGCCGTCGGGGATGATCGCAGCGCGCAGTCCTCCGCGCTCAAAGGCACGCGGTCCGATGCGGTGTACGCCGACCGGGATCGGGCTGTAGCCGTCGGCGCGGATGAGGAATCTGCCGACGATGTAGTGCCCGGCGGTCATGCGGAAGAGCGGCGTGTCGGCGAAGGCATTGCCGTTGATCTCGATGATGCTGTCGGGAATATAGGCTTCACGCAGGCTGGAGCAGCCGCGGAAGGCATTCTGCTGGATATACTTCGGACCCTCGGGGATCACGACCTGCCGCACCGACGAGCATCCGCTGCAGACGCCGTCGCTGATGACCTCGAGCTTGGCGGAGAAGCGCAGCTCGGTCAGCGACATGCAGTCGCGCAGTGCCTCGTTTTCCAGCGTCGCCAGCGTGTCCGGCATATAGAATCTGCGGAGCGCCGTGCAGCTCTGGAAGGCGTTTTTCTCGATCACCTCGATGCCCTGCGGCAGAATGACGTCGATCAGCGGGCAGTCGCGGAAGGCAAACCGCCCGATGCGCCGCAGTGTGCTCGGCAGATAGATGCGCTGGAGCGAGCGGCAGCCGTTGAAGGCATAGGCGCCGATCTCGACGACACCCTCCGGGATGACGACCGAAAGAAGCTGCTTATTCTGCTCGAAGGCATGGTTGCCGATGCGGATGACGCCCTCGGGCACCATGATATCGCGGACATTGTACTCCTGCGTATACTTCTTGAGCACGCCGACCTCGATGAAAAATGCGGGATTGCTGCCGCGCAGCAAGGACGCCTCGCGCTCGGTGTAGCAGAGAATGCCGCGCTCCTTTGCAAACTGGTGCGCGACACTGCCCGTGACGGTCGTCACGACCTTGAGTGCGGGGTTTGTGCCGAAGGCATAGGGGTGCAGCTTGGTCACGGAGGGCGGAATGATGACGCTCTTGAGCTCCGTACAGCCCTCAAAGGCGTCCTCACAGATCTCGGTGACGGTCTCGGGAATGTAGATCTGCGTCAGCGACGTGCAGCAGGCAAATGCCTCGCGCCCGATCGTTTTGAGCCCGGGCTGCAGCTTGACGCTGGTGAGTGCGGTGCACGCATAAAATGCGCGGTTGTCAATATGCTCGATACCGGCGGGCACGGTGATCTCCTCGAGGTGCGAGCAGCCCGAAAAGGTGCCGCGCTCGACGGATGTGAGCCCTGCCGAAAGGGTGACCCTGCGCAGTGCGCTGCAGTTGCAGAATGCCCATGCGCCGACGACCTCGACACTGTCGGGGAGCGTGACGGAACGGAGCACATGGCAGCCGTCGAAGGCATTCGTGCCGATCTCGCGGAGCCCCTCGCTCAATTCGACGGACTCGAGCTCGGCGCAGAGCGCAAATGCGCGCTCGCCGATCAGCCTGACAGACTGCGGAATATGGACACTGCTGACCTCGGACATGGAAAATGCCTCGTCCGCGATCGAGGTAACGCTTTTGGGGACAGAGAGTGTCTCGCCCTGTTTGCGGATGCCAAGCCGCTCCAGCGCGCCGGTACCTTCATATTTCAGCAAAACGCCGCCTTTTATTTTGAATCCCATCTTGCGCCTCCTGAAAAATGATGTGCGATAATCGAAAGCTATCCAAAATACTGCTATCTTACTCATTATACCATAGATCCGGACGTTTTTCAAGCAAATTGCGCTGTCCGGTCTGTAGAATTATTTTGTGTACTTTTGGGTATTTTGCACAGAATCTGAGCGGGAGTGCGCATCCGATGCTGTAAAACAGCGCCCGGAACAGTCAAAATGACGAAATTTGCGCGCAGCACGGAGCTTGTTGATATACTTCCCTGCAAGAAAAGTGTTCCTGCGAAATGAATGCGGATTGATCTGAGCAGCATAATTCCTGAAAGGGACTAATAATATAGTATCCGAAGGGGACCGGGGCCGCGTCTGCAGTCTGCGGCGGAGCTGCGCGGTTCTCACAGAAATACCGGGTTCCGTGTCAAAAATCAATACTGAAATCGGAATGTTTTTGCACATTTTGCAGAATCGAAAATAAAAGCGGTTCGATTTTAGTCGCTTTGCACAATCCGTGTCCGGATTTTTTGGCGGAGGGCATGTTGATTTTTTCGTGAAAATGATTGACTTTTGAGCGGGTATGTGCTATAATAAGTTATCAGATAATAACTAGAGGTATCAGTGTTTCCGGGAGGTGTGACGTATCAGCGACGATCTCCGCCGAGAGGAACAGGCAACGGAGGCGGCAGAGCCGACCGGCGCGGGTTACCGCATCTTCTCCGTTGTGCGGACGGTCTTTGTGTATCTGTTCGCAGCTGCTGTGATCGTCGCAGCGCTGCTCTTTGCCGCAGACCGCAGCCCGCAGAAATCCTTATTCGGTATCCGATATTATACAGTATTGACGCCCTCGATGGAGCCGACCTACAGCGTCGGAGACATGGTCTTTGT
>JAEELE010000097.1 GCA_016288755.1 Oscillospiraceae bacterium | reverse complement strand
CCACCTCAGAAAGGATCGCCGCCTGCCGCTGTTTTATGCCGTTATTATCTGTTTTCCTTGCCGGAAATCCGTTTTTGCTTGATTCTTCGCTGAAATTGCCCCTCTGCTTGCTTTCGCAGAGGGGCTTTGTGGACAGGCTGATATATAAGCTACATTATGTTTTTTCAAACCGAATACAATAAAAGGAGACCAGCTATGAAGAAAGCATCGATTCTATTCGCTGCCGGCTTGTTGCTGACTGCATGCACCGCCCCCCCCAAGCATTCTGATACGGAGGCTTCGATGAAAGATTCGACAAATCCATTGTCAGGATTCATGTTTGATGATTCCGATACTGATTCTTCGTCCTCGCAGAGCGATTCTCAACAAACGAATTTTCTCGGCGGAACCGGAGAAATCAATGTGATTGATAACGAGAACAATCTGTTCCTGCAAGACCGGGAATGGTTTTATATCGGCGAGTATAAGATGAAAAAACAAGGAGCTTCCCTGTCTTTGAAGAGTCAGTGTAAATTACCCGGATGCAGCCATGATCAAGCAAACTGCCCGGTATATCAGTACTACCGTCCTGCGCATCATCTGATGTCCGGCGGCGAAACCTTATATATTGCTGAAAAAAACAAATTGATGAAAATCGACCGTCAGGGGAATACAACGGAATTAATGTCAATTACTGCTGACTCTGATCAGAATGCTTTGGATCCGCAGTCCGTTGCATATACACGCATCTTTGAGCTGAATGACGGATGGCTGCTGTGCTTTGCGAATGGATACAACCAAAGCGACACTTTTTGTAAGATTTGCGTGTTGTATCAAACAGAAAACGGGACGCTGCAATATCTGGACAGCGGTATTCGGGAAGAGAGAATCGAAATTGATGCGGCGCACGATCAATTCTTTTGCATGAAATCTGATGGAGAGATATACGGAATCCGGTACACGGAGGGGGCAGAGCATCATATTACGGATGCGCTGGATGATCATCCGACAATAGACGGATGGGTGACAGACGATCAGTGCCTCTATTATATCAATCTGATAGGACAGTATTGCAAATATGACCTGGCGAAGAAAGAAAAAATGCTCATCATGGATACTTCACCGTTTGAGGGCTTCTATCCGCAAAACGGTTCTGTCTATACGGTTGATCATAATCGGAATGAGATTCTGCGCGGAAATCCTGAATGGAGTAAAACGGAGATCATTTATTCATCAGACAGTCAGATAGAAGGCATAACCGCAATTGGAAAAGAATGGCTTTTTGTGAATACCGCTGAAGGCGGAAGAATCGTGAACCTGTCATCCGGAGAGGGTTTTACTTATGAATGATCCGAAAAAACAGATCGCCAGAATCCTGATAATTCTTTCTTTGGTAATCTGCTGCGGATGTAACAGTTACGTTTCATTGGATCCTCTTCCGGATCCGCCTTCATCATCTGTGAATGATGAATCCAGTGCATCTATGCCCGAACAGATGATAGGCTTGCATATTTTTACATATTGGACAAAGCCGGTATATGATCCCTATTCCTCAACCGAAAAGGACGTTCAGATCAGTGATTTCTACCCTGTCGATCTGACACAGAAACAGGAAAGAATCCGGATAAAAGCGACAGTCACAGAGCAAATCTTTTCTGATGATTCTGCACGCGTCACAAATTTCTTCATTGCAGACGGACAGCTTTGCATGATTCAACAGGCAGAAACTGAAATAGAAGCTTATACATCGCCTTATCGGGTCGGTGAGGAAATTGACAAGGAATACACAGTGGAGCTTTCGAATAAAAATGCTCCGTTTACAAGTATAACGGTCTGTTCTGACCGAAATCTGCCCCAAACGGAACCGGAATGGGCAGAGTGGAGCCGCAAACACTTTTTTGTCAATTCGGAATTGCTTCCGTCCTCAAATTCATCTCCGGATGAAAAGAAATTGCAGCGTCAGAACGTGTCCCTTTCTGAACTGCAGCTGCAGCGTTTCACCGTGAAGTCTGATGAAGGCATGACAATTCTGGAATTATCGGAAAAAGAAGTGCTAAACACGGATGATGCGGAAAATTGGCGCTTGCAGATGAGGAACGGTCAGCCGCTTTATCTGTACTGCAAAGCGCCGTCTGGATCGTGCAGTCTCATTCTCCTGATTGACGGTGCTCCGGTTAATGTGTTTGACGGGAAATATGCGGCAGATCTTGACAATCAGCCGTCAGCGGAGCTCTGGCGGATTCCGGTCATGCTGTCGGATACCATAAACGGTCAGCATGATGCCGTTTTGCTGCTGTTTGACCGCATGGAACAGCAGATGATCACAGGAACGCCCGTCATACTGAACTGCGGAGGAGACACATGAATTTGATCCGCCTGATCCGGATGGAATGCTATAAGCTTACACATCAGCGGTTTGCACATGCAGCAATGATTGCGGGGCTGATCTGCCTGCTGCTTTCTGCGCTGAACGCTGCGGGACTGCTTTATGAATGGTCACATCCGGACATGATCTCTGAAAACTACTATTCGCTCCCGGCATACAAGCAAAACATCTTCGCACAGTACAGCGAGCCGTATTCCGAGGCGTATTTTAGGCGTGTCACCTACGAAATGCAGCGCCTGCGCGAACAGGAAATGCAGCTTTCGGAAACAGAAAAGCAAGCCCCGGGCAAATACGGTCTGACACGCGGCATGGACAGCATTCTCTTTTCCGACCTGAACAGTCAGTGTGTCCGTTTTCAGTCGCTGAATGTGCGTCGTGCACAGATTGCCAAGGATGCAGAATCGGTCATCAAAACGGAAAGCGATCCGTTTTTGCTGCAATATGCAAAGCTCGCAGAGCAGGCATATCAAAGTGAATTACACCTCGAACCCTATTATCAGGACGGTCTGTCCAAATTCACGGAAGATCAGGTCTTGTTCAGCCGGAACAGCTTTTCACGGTATATCGTGCTGCTCATTCTCTGCTTTCTGACGGCGGGTGTTTTTTCCTCCGAGCATGAGAACGGCAGCTATTGCTGTGTATTTACTGCAAAATACGGGCGCGGAGCGCTGTATATTGCAAAGCTGTCTGCGTGCTTTCTCACGGTGTTCACGGTACTGCTGGCGGCATGGGGCATCACGATCGCAGTCTACGCCGTGCGCTGGTGCGGCATTCACGGGCTGTCCTCCTCCGTGCAGACCGTACAGATGATGTACCGTGATCTCTCGCTGTGTCCGTTTCCGGTCAGCAATTCCGGTTTTCTGCTGCGCGCATTCGGTATGCAGCTCCTTTACGATCTCCTGACCGTGCAGACAGCGCTGCTGTTTTCGGTACTTTTCCGGCGCACGCTTCCGGCAATGATCGGCAGTGCGGTCTTCGGCATCGGCAGCATTGAACTGGTGCACGCGATCGGACAGACAAACAGCGAAGGGGCGTTTATTTCATGGGCGCAGACATGGCTGCCGGCGTCACTGAATTTCCCGGAGTATTATTTCAGCAAAATGTATGTCATACAGATCGGGGATACGCCCGTTTACCGGCTGCATCTGCTCCTGACAGGCAGTATGCTCCTGCTGGTAATTCTGATTATCGCAGCATATGCACTTTACACGCGCGCATTTTCGCGCAGATTCTACCGAAGGAGGGTGAAGCAAGGTGGAGCTTGAACTCAGAAATCTCTCCAAATCCTACGGCACGAAAAAAGCGCTGCAGGCGGTTTCCCTGACCTGCACGGAAGGCATTTATGCGCTGCTCGGTCCGAACGGTGCGGGCAAAACGACGATGATGCACCTGATCTGCGACATTCTGACGCCGACAGACGGCGCTGTGTATTATAACGGCAGACCGATTACAGAGCTGGGCGCGGATTACCGCGCGGTGATCGGCTATCTGCCGCAGGAACCGGGCTTTTATCCGCATTTTTCGGGCGAGAAAATGCTCCGGTACTTCGCGTGTCTGAAAGGCGTTCCGGAACCGGATGCGGAATGTGAGCGCCTGCTTGATCAGACAAATCTCCGGGAGGCACGCGGGCGGAAGGTCGGCGGATATTCCGGCGGCATGAAGCGACGTCTTGGCATAGCAATCGCGCTGCTCGGCAATCCGCAGATTCTGATTCTGGACGAACCGACCGCCGGTCTTGACCCGAAAGAGCGCATCCGTTTCCGCAACCTCATTCACCAGATCAGCCGCAGCCGCATCGTGATCTATTCGACGCATATTATCTCGGATATCTCTGCAATCGCAGACAGGATTATTCTGCTGAAGAACGGCGTCATGGAATGCATGAAGCCGCCCGCTGAGCTCTGTCAGACGCTCGATCGGAAGGTCTGGGAGCTGCGTGTGCCGTCTGCGCAGTCGGATGAAATCCTGGAAAAATACTGTGTCACGGCGTTTTCCACAATCGGGAATACCGCAAGATTCCGCATTGTCGCGGAGAAACAGCCGTTTGCAAACGCAGTGCAGACAGCGGCGAATCTCGATGACGTTTATCTGTACTATTTCGGCGGTGATGCGCATGATACGGAATGAACTGCAAAAGCTGTTTTCGCCGCTGCATATCATCATCCTCATAGTGATTCTGGCAATCAAAATCTGTGTGTCGGTCATGCCGTATACGGTTCGTGTTCCGTATTCCAAAGCGGTTTACCGCGAATATATGCGGGAGCTTGCGGGGCAGACAGCAGCGGAAGCGGCGGTGTTTATTGCGGGCGAATCCGCATGGATGAATGAAGAGCTGAATGCCGAAATTGCAGACGGCAAAACCGTGCAGGAGCAGTTTGCCGTCAGCGAGGCACGCAGGGACGCAGACCGAAAAAAAGAAGCCTTTGAAGCAGTCTGTGCGAAATATGCATATTTCTGCGAATTTGCAGAAAACGACGACCCTCCGGTCTTTTTCTATGACCTGGAGTGGAATGCGTTTCTGACGGACAACAGCCCGGACTGGCTCTTTCTGCTCTGCATCATCACAGTCATTGTGCCGTTTTTCACTGCCGACTGCGGGGCAATCCGGACGATGCTCTTTGCATCACGGCACGGCAGAGCGCGGCTGATTCGCGTGAAGCTGCACTGTGCATGGATCACGGCACTTGCTTTATCTTTGTTATTTCAGGCTGCAGAAATCATCTGCTTTATTGCCCGCAGCGGCATGGCTTGGTCAGATGCGCCGCTGCACAGTTTGCAGGCGTTTTCCGGCTCAAGGCTCGGTCTGACGCTGTGCTCCTTTATGCTGCTGCGAAGCATCAGCCGCATTCTGTGGAGCATTCCGGTCTGTCTGCTGGCAGCATATCTGTGCGTCCGCATCCGCAGCGCGAGCTTTTCTGTGCTCCTGTTCGCAGGAATCCTTCTGATTCCGGCGCTGCTCGGCGGTTTTCTCCCGCCGGTCATCGGCAGTATGCTGGTCGGCATAAGCATGAACGGCGCGGTGCCGTTTCAGGAAGCGGAGAATATCATGTTGTTAATGATAAACGGAATTGCAATGATCGTGCATACTGTGTTATTGTCTGTGATGACGGTAACGTGCTGGCTGCAAAAAGCGTGAGCTGCTGGATCAATGACAGGTTTTTGAAAACAGATATTCCTGAAAAGTCACCACGCTTTATGAAGAATCAGAGAAGATTCTGTACAGTCTCTTTGAATAACGTCGAACTGCACAATTTGTCAACGGCAAATCGTGCAGCTTTTTGACATTTAAGACAAATCCGCATAGACGAGGTTAGAAATGGGGGGATCGTGACATTGAATATATAAAAGGAAAACATTTTAGTAGTCATATTGTATACCAAAGTGTGACCACTCCTGCACCGTTTGCGTCTTAGGGAGTAGACGGGGAATCCCCCGCAAACAAGGAGGTGTTATCATGAAAAAGCTGGCAGGATTCACAGCAATTCTTCTGACGGCGGCGTCTGTTTTGCCGACCGGCTGTCGGGGAGACTCCGCAGCACAAACCGATTCTGCCGGAAAACCCGTTTACGGAAACATCCGGTTCAGTGATGATTATATCGCAGAGCAGCCGGGCGGCAAGGTTTACACATTTGACATGACGGCACATCCGAGTCTGACGATGCAGGCACTCTATGATCTGTTTGATCGGAAAGTGGAGTATTTCTACCCGGACGTTTTCACCGCGGAGCAAAAGAAACTGCTCTATAATGTGAACGGCAAAGACGGAGAGGGTGAAGATGCCGACTGGCTTCCGAAAACAGAATATGATGCAGACGGCAATCCGACCGTCGGCGGATTTGAACGAAATAAAGAAAAGCTGTTCAGCGGCGATTGTCCGACACCCTGGCTGTGGTTTAACTGTGACCGCGGCTGCATTCAGATGCTGCCAAACGGTTCTCTGCAATCTGTGACCTGTGATGCTGCATTTCAGATCAACAACGCCGGCTCGAAAACCGTTGCGATGTACTGTGCCGCAGATGCAAATACCGTGACGGATCGGATTCCGGTGCCGCAGTCCGGCTTTCAGAGCAGCGTGACCCGGCATCTGCTTGACCGTGACCTCCCGCTGACGGATGCAATCGAAAAAACAAAGCTGCTTGTGAATGAAGCAGACAGGGAAACGGCGAATCCGCAGCTCGTTCCGGATGTAACGGAGGCTTGGGTTGTGGATATGGGGAACGGCGTGTACGGATATCATCTTTGGCTGACTTCCGTATTCAACGGCATCCGCATCGACACATCGCCGATGAAACAAGGCATCGGCTTGAATCATGAGCAGCCGGACGGCAACACGCAGGCAAAAATCCGGCTTCCGGGTTATGCGTTTATGATGGAATCTGAACGACTGGATTCGATTATGGCATACGGATACCTGCGCGCCTGCGAGATCAGCAATGTGCAGGAGCAGCAGACGGTCATCTCTTATGATGAAGCCCTGCAAAAGCTGTCAGAAGCCGTTTCCGGCTGGTCTGATCTGCTGATTTCGCGCGCAGATTTTGTCTATACGCCGCATTATGCGGAAACCGAATGCAGCGGCAATGCGGATTCCGCATGGAAGTTTCTGGTACAAAATCAGAATGACGGCTATGATTATGTTTTCTATGTGCATTCGCAGACCGGCAAGGTTGAGTATTACAAATACTGGTGAGATCGGAGTGAAATGCGATGCGAACTGTTCGTCTCATCGGAATCAATCTAAAAAAAACGGTCACAGGCTGCGGATTTTCCGCCTGTGTACTGCTGACGGTCATTCTGTTTATCACCAGCCCGCTGACCTATGACTCCAATACAGACACCTCTGTTTCCATCTTGCAATCGTTTCTGCGCCTGTCCCGCGGAGAAATGCTGCGTGACCCCGTATACTGCACCCACAGCGTTCTGCGGTCATGCGTCAGCGGCTGGGTGAAAATGCTGATCCCGATGACGGCAGCCTTTCCGTTCATTCCCCTGTACTGCCGGGAACGTGAAACCGGAGCGCTGCGGTTTGTCAGCGTCAGGCTGTCGAAGCAGGGGCATCAGACCGGCACATTTTTCTCTGCAATGCTGACCGGCGGACTGGTCATGCTATGCGCGTTTCTTCTGTTTGCGCTGTTCACGGTGACGGCATTCCCGGACATTTCCGAATATGAGACTGCGCATCTGATGCAGCCGGAAACCGGCGGAGGAATCTGCCGGACTGCTGTGCTCCGTGCGGCGGAACTGTTTTTGTACGGCGCGGCATCTGCGGTGCCGGCATGCCTGATGACCTGTTTGCTGAACAACCGCTATCTGGTCATCAGCATTCCGTTTTTCCTGAAATATCTGCTGATTCAGCATATTGTGCAGCAGCAGACAGCCGTTTATGAGAACTATGCGGACATTGACGAGTCCCGTCTTGCATTTCTGACGATGATCGACCCGGATGCGGTCAGCCGTTTGTTTTCCGGCGGTGACGATCTGCGGAATCATGTTTTGCTGTATGCCGGTTTGCTGATTGCGGCATTTCTCATATTCAGCATGATTCTGAACAGGAGGTGCGACTGCGGTGCGTAAGGTTCGATTTCAGTCCGTCCGGAACATTGCAGGGGGTGCATATATCAGATGGATCGCCGATCCGCGGCTTGTGACGGTCGGAATCATGCTGGTGTTTATCCATTCCTTTGCCGTGCAGCCGCTGCTGCATCATGCCCAAAAATACGGCGAGCCGCTGCAAGTATTTGAGCCGTTTCTCGCCGTATGCAATTCCGGTCTGACGGTTCTGCTGATTCCGGTCGTGTTCATTCTGCTGATGAGCGATTTTCCGGTCATGACCGGCAATACCTTTCTGACGGTCGTGCGCGCCGGGAAAACGAACTGGTTTCTGGGGCAGATGCTCTTTTCTGTCATGTGTATTTTGTCATATGTTTCAGCACTCTTTCTGGGATGTGCGGTGATGAGCAGGGGCGTTTTCGGCGAGAATTGGAGCGATACTGTCACGCATTACGGCGCCCGGTTTCCGGAGGAAGCGCACAGCTTTGTTTCACAGCTTCTCCCGCCGAATCTGTACAATCAGATTCCGCTGCCGCGTGCGCTGCTCTATTCAGCCGCGCTGCTCGCGCTTTTTTTATGGATGATCGCACTCATACTCTGCCTGATGAAAATGCTGTATCTGCAAACTGCCGGGATTCTTTCTGTCACCGCGCTGACGGCGGTCGGTGCGGCGCTCTCTGCGGTAAAATCCCCGGTACAGTGGTATTTTCCGACAGCAAATCTGCTGATCTGGCTGCATTATCAGGAGATTCTGCGGGAACCCGTGACACCGGTTGCAGTATCATTTTTATACTTTGCGCTTGCTGATGGGATGCTGTTTGCAGCGAATCTGTTTGTCGTGCGCAGGCTGCAATTCCAGAATACGGAAGGATGACCGGAACATGATTGCAATCAATAACCTGTCGCTAACGCTGAAAAAAACAACAATTCTGCGCGAAATATCCGTATGCTTTGAGCGCAGTAAAATTCACGGCTTAATCGGCAGAAACGGCAGCGGCAAGACCATGCTGATGAAGTGCATCTGCGGGTTTGTGCGCCCGACTTCCGGCACGGTAACGGTTGCGGGAAAGCAGATCGGCAAAGACTGTGATTTCCCGGAATCTGTCGGTCTGATTATCGAAACGCCGGGATTTATCCCGTATTATTCCGGATATAAAAACCTGAAAATGCTTGCCGATCTTAACCGAAAAATCGGCAGGGAGGAAATCCGCAAAACGATGCAGCAGGTCGGGATCGACCCTGACCTCAAACGTCATGTCGGGAAGTATTCGCTCGGTATGCGGCAGCGGCTTGGTCTTGCACAGGTCATCATGGAGAATCCCAACCTGCTGATTCTCGACGAGCCGATGAACGGTCTGGACAAGGACGGTGTTGCAGATATGCGCAAATACCTCCTTGATCTCAAAGCACAGGGCAAAACCATTCTCATCGCGTCACATTCCGCGGAGGATATCGCCGTGCTCTGTGATACGGTCAGTGAGATGGACAAGGGCGTGCTGACGAAGATTTCAGGGTTTGAACTCTGATGTACAGACAAAGACATGACCGGTCGTGCACGATCAGTACAGAAAGAATAGCCACGAACACCGTTTAAGAAACGCCTCTTTCCAGTTGGTATAGAACGATTGGCTGAAACAAGTGATAAAACAAAGCACTACAGTGTAACACTCTTTGTAAAACTGTTGTCATATAGAGTATAAAAATGCAGGAGGCGCAGCTCCCATGAAACTGACACTTCGCAGCCTGTTCCTGACCGTCCGACGGGAACGCATGGTATTCTTTCTTCTGGTGCTCTGTATCGCATCGTCGGCAATCGTGATTCATTTTGCCTACGGTCTGTATCAGAACTATCACATCATTCTGGAAGAAGGTGAAAGTGCCGCAAAAGAGCTGCGCGTCCGCATTGTCAAGCCGGAGAATGTCACGAAAAAAGCACTTCATGACTGTCTTGTTTCCGTATCAGATGAAACAAACGGCGATGTGATCATGTATCTCGCGCATCCGGTGATCGAGCCGTTTCAAAGCAAACAGACCGACTGGGGTACGATGACTGTCCGGTTTACTGTTGTCGGCGCAATGATCGCACCTTGTGAAATCTACGCCTCAAATATTACGCAGAACGGCGCACTCTTCTCAGGCAGATACTTTGATACGCAGCAGGAAGCAACCGGTTCCCGAACAGCACTTGCCGGACCCGTCGGGCATGAGGATTCCTGCACGGAAGCGATCACATCCCGAATCGAAAACGGCGTGCGCTATATTACCGTACAGGGCAAAGAATATGAGGTCATCGGGACACAGAAAATGTATGGTTGTCCGGTTGTTCCGTTTATGTCACTCGATGATAACACCCGGTTTTCAGGCGAAATTCTCATTGGTTTCAGAAATGTAATGAAACGCAGTCAGTATGAGGAGCTTCGTGACCGTCTGACCGAAGCATTCGGCGAAGGCGTTCATGTGCCGGAACTGGATATTCCGGAAACCTCGGAACGGTATCTCTACCGAACCATTTTGCTGATTTGTGCAGCGATTACGCTGCTGGCAGCCGCCAATTTCTCCATACTGTATCAGTATCTGTTAAGTCAACGAAAACGGCAGATTGCCGTATTCCGTATCTGCGGATGTACCAGAGGGAAAGCTGTCCGGATGTTCTATGCGGAATGCTGCCTGCTTATGGTGCCGGTCTATCTGCTTTCTGTTCTGTTGTTTGCATTTGGCGTCTGCCCGCAGTTTTCGGGGTTGTATCCGTATATGGCGGGTGCATTCAGTCTGCGGATTTATCTTACGATATTCCTGATCTATTTCGTGATCTCGACAATCGTGCTCATGCTGCTGATCCGCAGAGAAATCGGCGGTCTGCATACGGTCAGGGAGGGGGCTGCGCATGATTAACCGGACACTTTGGCGGCTGGCGCGAAAAAGCATCCTGCGCAATCCCCTGCTGAATCTCTTGATTTTCCTTCAAATGACCGCCGCTTTTTTTATTATCATCAGCCTGACATCCGGTATCTGCTCACGTTTTGAGACGTATCTGCCTTTCCGCGAGCTGCTGGAAACGGACGGGCAGTTTTACGATCTGATTTATGCACAGGAACCGCTGACCGGTCATGCCCTGATGCGCAGCGAACTGATGCAGCACTTGCAGGGCAGTCCGGAAATCATCGGGACTGCGGTGCCGTGGCTGCAATATCTGCGGAACGGACAGGCGGTCGAAAACGCGCAATTCCTTGCCTATGACGATGCGCTGTTATCATGCTATGTGCCGGAGCTGGATGCAGGTGAATGGTTTTCAGCAGATTCGATGAAATCAGGCAGGATTCCGGTCGTGGTATCACAGAATCCTTACGGCTTGCAGCCCGGTGATTCCGTTTCGTTTCTGCCGTTCGGCGATGCGCATGAGCTCGAGGGCGTTGTCATCGGCGTGATGAAAGACGGGGCAGAATACATCTCCTGCACACATCCGAAAAATGAAGCGTTTTCATCGAAAAATCTGTTTACAAGCTGGTATGCAGACATTGAGGAAAAGACGCTCTTTCTCTTTCCGCAGCGTGCAATCGAAGAAACCGGAACCGTACTGTACCAGTTCCACGGACCGTGTTTTATTCTGTTTCCTTCGGCAGATGCGGAAGCAAAACAGAACCGGCAGTATATGAAGCAGATTGCGAATACCGTGACGCTTGATTTCGCCGCGCTGCGGGAAAACAGCATGGAATACATTTTTGCACAGTGCCGTCTGCTGCTGCCGATTCTGATTGCCGTGATGACAATGACCGTGGTCGGCGCCATGAGCGTGAATGCGCTGCTCGCAAAGCGCGGACTGCGCAGCTATGCGGTCTTTTATATCTGCGGGCTGAAATGGAGACAATGCGCTTTCATCAGTCTGATTTCCTCGCTGATGATCGGGCTGGCGGCACTGGCGGTCACAGTCTGCGGAACGGCGGTGCTGCGTCATACGCCATTGCTTGCAGATTCTGTGATCCGGCTCGGATGGGTGCAGCTTGCCGCCCTGTTTGCGGCATTGCTGATTTATGCTGGGTTTGCTGTTTTGCTGCCCGTGCGCCTGCTGCGCCGTCAGACGCCGGTACGGGTTTTGTCAGAAAACTAGGTGTTATCAACGCGATTCATCCGTCCAATTTTTCTTCACTTTTTGAAAATGCAACTTTTTCGTACGGAATGTTGTCTAATGATATAGAGGGCTTTGCATCAGTAACGCACTCCGCCTGAACATTTTTTTACAAAGTTTTTCAAAAAGTGAGGCGCCTATGAATTTTGCCGTTTTGAATTTGAAGCATTCGCTGAAAAAAGAAAAAGCAATTACAGCACTGATTCTGATATGCAGCTTTGCGGCATCGTTTATGCTGCTGTTTGCACTGGGTGCGATTACACACTTTCAAAAGCAGAATGAATACGGTGATACAGAGTCATATGAGCTTTCTGTTGTGTACACCGACCTGATGCGTGCAAAACAGGAACAGAATCCGCAATACGCAGAGTATGCGCAGTCATATGACGGATATCTTTCCTTCGGGGAACTCAAAAAGCTGATGTCCATGCTGGATAATTCCGTTCTGGAACGGTGCAACAATATTTATTCAGGCGTATTATTTAAAACGGAACACAATGACATCACGGTTCAGTTTGCATCGACCGGCGGAATGTTCGCCACAGGCATGACACTGATTAGTCTGCGCTATATGTATGATTCATCGACAAATCTGTTTTATATGAATGAAAAGGACAGTCTCGACAGCGGCGCTATGTCGTACAGAGATCAGCCGATTTCAGGAAGGCATATCAATCAGGGCGATTATCTGGAACAGCATCGGAATGCCGCAATCGGCATCGGAATATTCAACGATTTGTATACGGAAAAGAAATATGAAACAGAATGCGGTTATAACACATCGGTTGACAGCAGCTTTGATTACGGCGGAAACTATACGATTGAGTTGTTCGGGGAGCAGTATCAAGTCGTCGGCGTACTGAATGGAACTGATATTGAGATTCCGGTTTCAGCGCTGCCGGATGAAGCACGGCTGATTTCGATTATGCCGGATGCGCTGACATTGCAGTATGACTTCCCGGTCACACATCTTCAATACACTTATTTGCAGGAAGCGCTGGAAAAAGCGTATGCTGGCAGACTGTCTGTAAAACCGATCGAATTTGAGCATCATAACCGAACATTTTATTTGCTTATGATTGCATTGATTGTCGGAATCTCTCTCATTTCCTCCGTCATTATTGCAATCATGATGCACTACATTTTTTCCAAGCGAAAACAGCAAATTGCAATCTTCAAGATTTTCGGTGCGGCGAATCATCATATCAATCGGTATCTGTTCGCCGAATGCGGAATGATGATTCTGCCTGCGTTTTTTGCCGGAGCTGTCGTATACCTGCTCGCAGTCAAAAACAAAATCACAGATATATACATATACAGCTTTCATGCCTACACGCCGCAGAACATCGTATGGATGCTGCTTTGCTATCTGGCAATTCTGTATATATGCCTGTTTTTTGTCATCCATCGAATCCAAAAGATTCAGCCGGTTGATTTGCGGAGGAAAAACTAAATGATCAGATTATCCCTGCGATTCTTTCAGCGCGTATGGAAAACATATTGCTTTGTCATCATTCAGATGATGCTGGTGTTTTGTGCCTGTGCGTATGCTGTGTTTTCCATTCACTCGTGTGTGGCGTATTATCTACCGCTGAAAGCATTATTGAGTCAGAAAGGCGTCGCTGTGCGCTTTACCTCGACATATCAGGAAAGCCGCTTCACAATGCCTGTCAGGCTAGATTACAGATATAACGGACCGTACGGCGAAGACTTCACTGATTTTCACGAAACGGGCTATGCGCGGTACCGTCCATATCTGTCATTTCCCGATTCAGACAGGTCAGTTCGTATTTTCAGCTATTGTCAGAATGTGTTTTCGGTATATCATCCGGATTTGGATGACGGAAGCTGGGAGCAGCTTTTCACAACAGAAAGCACAGATGATAACATTCTCCCTGTGGTTGTTTATCAAGCCGATACCAATTTTCAAATTGGGGAGATCATGGAAGAAGCAGTCGGAATCACCTATGATAATGAAGAAAAAACTGTCCGACTTAAAATCGCTGGAATCATGAACCGGGATTCTTTTCTGTGGGGTTCCGGTACGGCGGAGGGACTTCACAGTCATCTTTCGCTGTTTCAGCCGCTGCTTCGTGAATCCGAAACCGATAAAGATTCCCTGATTATCATCTTGTCACAGGAAGCAGTTGACCGGCAGAATATCGTCGCATTTATGGACGATTCATATGGGATTCTTCGGCTTCCGGATGAAACATCGGATAAACAACTGATTTCAACCGTTTCATTCTTACAGTCAAAATATCAAACGGTAGCTGTGAATCTTTCTGTCATCCATGAAAACAGCAAGGCTTATATCGGTATGCGGCTTTTGACAATCCTGCCGGGCTTTCTCGGCTTGCTGCTGCTGACCGTCATCAGTTCCATGTGCATCAATACAACCGTTTTCAAGCGAAATCTGAAGGAATATGCCATGATTCAATTATGCGGCGGAACCAGACAGCACTGTACGGTATTATGTATGATACAGTTGACAGCGGCGTCTTTGATTGCAGGGATCTTCGCCGGTTTTATCGTTCTGATGAGCCAGATGATTCTACATGTTCAGATGAAATCGGATTTGCTGTTAACAGGAATAATCTGCTGTCTGATTGCAATTCTGAATATCGGGATCGGAACGCTGTTTCCGTATATGACACTGAAAACGAATGATGTTTGCTCTGTTTTGCGGGCAAATTCAGAATAAAACAAGCGGTGTGTACCATCAATCATCAAAACAAGTATGAAAGAAATGAGGGTAATCCTATGATCCGTCTGCAAGGAATATCAAAAGTCTACAACAGAGGCAAGAATAATTCGTTTCAGGCATTGTCCGGTATCACAGCGGAGGTCAAAGACGGTGAAATGATCGCAGTCATCGGAAAATCCGGTGCAGGGAAATCGACGTTGCTGCATATCCTCGCGTGCATTGACAGCTATGATTCGGGTGAATATCTGCTCGACGGCATTCTCATCAAAAAGCTGTCAGAGCGAAAACTGGCACAGATCCGCAATGAAAAAATCGGGATGGTCATGCAGGATTTTGCGCTTGTTGAGGATTTCACAGCACTGGAAAATGTCATGCTGCCGCTGGATTTTGCCGCAAAGAAAAAGTCAAACCGCAAACAGCTTGCCCTGAACGCACTTCAATCGGTCGGAATGGCGGATTACGCGAAAAAGCCGGTCAATCAGATGTCCGGCGGACAAAAACAGCGCGTCGCAATCGCAAGAGCGATTGTCAATGAGCCGTCGGTGATTCTCGCGGACGAGCCGACCGGCGCGCTTGACAGCAAAACCGCCGCGGAGATCATGGAGGTGCTCAAAGCACTCAACCGAACCGGCACAACGATCATCATTGTCACACATGACAAGAGCATCGCGCAGCAGTGCGGCAGAATCATTGAAATTGCAGACGGCTCTTTGGTTTCTGATTCGTAATCATCAGACGAAGATTTCAGGGTTTGAACTCTGATGTTCAATCCCTGAAGTCTTCGTCAGTACGCCCTTGTCCATCTCACAGACCGTATCACAGAGCACGGCAATTTCTTCCGCGGAATGTGACGCGATGAGAATACTGTCGATCTCGCTTTAATGAAGCGCTGTTTAATACCGCAATCAAGTTAATAATCATGAAAACAGCCCGCGCTAACATGAATTTTGTTGGCACGGGCTTTCGATATATTCGCTTGTCTTGTTGTGATTTGGGCAACTTTTGGTCAACTATTTGGGTGAAAACCACATTGAAAATGAATATGCTGCTTTGCCTATCCAATCTGATTTTGACGATACAGCGTGCTTTTCAGCTAGCGCTGTCCTGCCGCGATAAGCCGCTCTCATAATACCATATATTCATATAAAAAGTCAATCATTCGCAGCTTTGAGATGAAAAAGCCGTTCTGCATGAGGCGCTGACAAATATACCGTTTTCTCATTCGGACAGGTTACTCCTGCCGCAATCCAGCGGCGGTTTCGCTGCCGTAGATTTGCCGTACGGCGGACAGGCTGCCGGTCACGGTGACGGCTGCGGAAAGCGCAAGCAGTCTCATCACGGTTTTCAGACAGTCACCCGTCAGAACCGGCAGATGCACAGGAATCCGTACAATCAGGATGATGCCCGCAAACAGTCCAAATCCATACAGGCAGGCTCTTGCGCAGCGCGTCAGATGATTCTGGCAGATTGCAAGCAGCTTCTCTCTCCGGCGAAGCCCGACCGCTGTCAGCAGAAAATCGCTTTTTGCGTTCATGTTTCGGATGGTGCGGTCAGAAACCATATAGGAGCAGAGAATCATGCCGACGAGCAGCCATGCCAGTATCAGAAACGGTATGCGGTATTTTGCCGCAGTTTCACGCTGTTGACCGGCAAGATCGGTATAATTCCGGAAGGCATATGTCCCGTGACGGCATTCGCGGTAAATATCAAGCAGCACAGCCTCTGCGGAAGCATCGCAGCGGTCAGCAAAAACAGTATCATAGTTGAGTTCACGGTCGGCGGAAAGCATGAGCTGATCGGATACAAACAGACACCCAGCATTTCCGGCAGAACGCAGCAGAAAGCGGTTCAGCTGGCTGTCATCCTCCGCGCGAATCGCATATACCGCAGAAATCCGAACAGTTTTTGAAGTCAGTCGGGGTCTGTACCCCGACTCTTGCAGCCGCGCATTGTCATACTCGAATATGTATAGTTCGACCGTGTCACCGAGGTGAAAATCCGCGTGGTCGCCCTGAAATACAACCGCTTCTTCTCCGTTTTGATAAGCGGAGAAATTCAGTGAGCCGCTGACCGGGTCTGCCTCTTTGAGCTGTTCTGCGGAAATGCCGAAGATATTGTATGTGAGCAGATTATCGGCGGCAGTCAGTCCCGCATTTGCGAAAACTGCATCGGCATCAAGCTGCATTTCGTTCAGTTCCCGCCGGAATGAATGGCTCTCATGAAGCTGATGCAGCGCGGCGTTCGGCATCGCATCATTCCAGTGCAGAAATGCCGTCGCATATTGCCCTGTGACGGCAAACGTGACCTTTGCGCTGCCGTCGGCGCTGATCTGTTCGATCTGCTCTGACGTCAGACCGTAATCGCGTACCGGTTCCAGATTCAGATATTCGGGATATGCGCCGCCGCCGATCGGGAGAAATGCAAAATCTGCCGGAATTGCCCCGGATTCCTGTTTCAGTTCATGAAAAACATCCTCGGCATAGACATCCGAGAAATATGCCGCAGAGAAAAACACGCAGGCGGTCATTGTCAGCATCACGGTCTGAAAACGCATCTGCCGGTTTCTTGCGCGCCCGACTGTCCGGCGATACAGCGCGGAAAAGCTGCTGTATTCACGCGGTTTTCTGCGCTTTTGCTGGATTTGCACGGTGATTTCCGGCTTTTTCAGAAAACGGCTGATATGCAGCGCAAAAATCGCCAGCAAAATGACAAACACAGCCGCCGCAGCAATCAAGGAATCCGCCGCCGAAAACTGATAATTGATGCGGATGCCGCTGCGCCGCAATAGCCACACCGCAAGCCCCGAAAACACCCATCCGCCGGCAATTCCTGCTGCGATGCTGCACAAAGAAAGCATCACTGCGATTGACAGAAACACACGGAATAATCCCGCGCGATTCATGCCGATGCAGCGCAGAAGCTGTGTCGTACGGAAATGATTGCAGTAAAATGCTTCGGTCACGCTCCTGCACCCGAAATACAGCAGCACAGCGAGCAGCAGGCGCATCATCCATGCGGCGTAAGTGTATCGGTCTGTCCGTTCGTGCTCTGCGCTGTCGCCGTTTAAGAGAAACCAGTTCTGATAATAGTCGCCGCCGAACCAGTTTTCCGGTGTATAGATTTTTTGGCGGAAATACCGCTCGCCGTATACTGCGCAGAGTGTGCCGGATTCGCCGCCGCAGGTCAGCGCAGTCGGCAGAAATGCCTCCGGAATCGCCGAAAACGCGCTGTCCCATTGTTCGTTGTAATCATGCAGAATGCCGCAGAGAATGAAGCTGCGTTCGGTTACTTTGCCCGCTGTATCCTGCACCGGCAGCGTGAGCGTTTCGCCGACGAAAACAAGCCGGTCGAGCCGGATATAATCCCGGTACATCAGCGCGATTTCATCCGGTGTCTGCGGCAGTCTGCCCTCTTTGCACGATACGCCGAGCATCTCTGCGGCTTTTTCATCCATTTCTCCGAGGACGACCGCGCTGCCGTAGGTTGCGGAGGAAATCGTTCCCTGCATCCGCAGCAAACCGCCGTCCTCCTGCGCAAGAATCTCCGGATCGACTGCTTCTGCGCGGGCATTCACAATGATGCCGGAAAAATGCCCGAATTTGTCAAGGCGCATCTCCTGCTCGGTATAGAGCAGACAGCCCTGTACGATCTGCACGAGCACAAAGGCGCCGCAGTATATGCCGATGGACAGAATCATCAGCAGATACTGCATCCTGTGCTTTGTCATCAGGCGGTGTGTCAGCCTGAAACAGTCCCGCCGCTTCATATCTGCACCTCGCCGTCATGGATGCGGAGAATCCGCTGCATCTGCGCACCGACTGCGGCATCATGCGTCACGGTCAGCAGCGTCATCTGAAAGCGGTCGGCAAGCCCGGTCAGCAGCGTCATGACCTCGCTGCCCGTCTGACTGTCAAGATTGCCGGTCGGTTCATCGCAGAGCAGAAGTGCCGGCCGGTTGATGACCGCCCGCGCAATCGCGGCGCGCTGCTGCTGCCCGCCGGAGAGCTCTGCCGGATAGTGATGCAGCCGGGATTCCAGCCCCAGCGCGTGCGTGATTTCACTGAAAAACTCACGGCTGACGCTGCCGTTCAGCAGCAGGGCGGGCAGACAGATATTCTCCTGCAAGGTCAGCTCCGGAATCAGGTTGTAGCTCTGAAAAACGTACCCGATATGCCGCAGGCGGAAATCTGCGCGCTTTGCAGGTTCAAGACTTGTGAGCTGTTCACCGCAGACTGTGACGGTTCCGGCGGTCGGCAGATCGAGACCGGAAAGCAGGTGCAGCAGTGTGGATTTTCCCGCGCCGCTTCTGCCCATGACGGCAATCTGTTCACCGGCCTGCACTGTCAGCGAGCAGTCTTTAAGCGCATATACCGTGCTGTCCCCGACTTGGTATTGCTTGGTGACATTTTGCAGTGTAATGATCGGTTCTGACATTTTGTGCCTCCTTTGCAGAAATGCAGGTTTCTGTGTCTTTATCATAGCACAAAAAAGCAGTCCGCACCGCGAACGGGTACGGACTGCATCAAAACCGGTACGAACTGCATCAGAGATAGAGCATTGCAGTCGCGGTGAACAGGGCATCCTCACAGGAAAATTTCAGGCTGCCGTGGTATTTTTTCAGCGCGTTCTCAACGCTGCTGAGCCCGATGCCGTGCGCAGGGTCATCCGGCTGCTTCCGGACTGGTTTTCCGTCTGCAAATTCAGGCGATTCTGCACAGGAATTCTGCACGGAAAGGAACAGAATATTCTTGTCATACCGCAGAGAAATGCGAAGGATTTTCTCCGGCGCGCCGCGCAGCGCTGTGATCGCGTTATCTGCCAGATTGCCAAGAATCACGGCCAGATCAAACGGTTCGATTGGCAGAGCACTCGGAACAGAAGCATCAACCGTAATCTCCGCACCGAGCCGTTCCGCTGCCGCACATTTATAGTTCAGCAGGCTGTCAATGTCGCGGTTTCCGGTGCGGGAATACTCATGCACATTGGTCAGGGCAGCCTCCGAAGTCTGTATATAGCTTTGCAGCTCCGAAAGCCGGTTCTGTTCGAGCAGCAGGCACATCTGCTGCAAGTGATTCTTCATATCGTGCCGCAGAAAGCGGATTTTCTCCTGCGAATCCGCAAGAATATCGAGCTGATTGCGGTAGGCTTTTGCCTGAACCGCGGTCAATGCCTGTTCACGCTGCTCTTTCTGCTTCTCCATTACAGAGAAAAACAGATACAGCATCATCTCACCTGTCAGCAGGAGTATGACCGTATCACAGCTTGCTTCACAATATGCACAGAGTGCAATCAGCAGGATATCTGCGGCGAGATCAGCTCCGAGCAGAATTGCTGCACGCTTTTGATTCCGTTTCAGCCGGTGCGCAAACAGTTCGCATTGCAGCGCCGTGACGAAAAAGAGCAGCACGCTGACGATGAAAGAGCCGTTTCGCAGCAGCGAAACTGAAAACTCCGGCGGCAAGGATTCACACAGACGCCAGACAGTATAAACTGACAACGAAACGCCGATATTTCGCAGAAAACTGCGCGAATACAGAAACGAAAGCGCGGTCAGACCAAGCAGCACGGCAATATGATCGGAAAACCGATCGGAGATTTTTTCATCATATATCAGAAAAACAAGATCTGTCGTAATCAGGCACACCAGATAGGCTGCAAGCTCATAAACCGGGCGGGTCTGTTTTTTTGGAAAGCAGATGCTGAAATACCTATAAAATGCGAAAAGTCGGAGCGTATTCATCAGCAGAAAAACAAAACCCGGCTCGCCGAAACGAATCACGGTATCCGCCTCCCTTCAAGCATTCTGATATGCGCGGCTGCAAGCAGGCGCTCGCTGACGCTCTGCCGAAGCGAACGGCTGATGCCGAGGCGTTCGCCGTTTGTGAGGGTCACTTCCTCATAGGAAAATGCCGCGATTTGCTGCGGGTTGACCGCATAGCAGCGGTGAATTCGCAGAAATCTGCTGCCCTGCGGCGATTGCAGGACGGTTTCGAGCTTTTCGTAGACCTCAATGTATTCGTGGACGGCCGCAACAATCAGTTTTTTTCGGTTGCTCTGGAAATACAGAATGTCCGACGCGGGCACACGCAGATGCTTTCGATCGTGCGTAAATACGAAAAATTCCGCATTTGCAGCGTAAACGCGAACATATTCCTGTAAAGCAGCAAACAGGCGCTCCTTTGAGACCGGCTTGACAAGGAAGTCAAACGGTCTGTTGTGAAAGAGTTCCATCGCGTAGGATTCCTTTGCGGAGATATAGAGAATCTGCGACTGTTCCTTTTGTTCTGTTCGGCGCAGGCGTTCTCCCGCCTCGATGCCGTTCATGCCGCCGAGCTCAATATCCAGCAAAATCAGGTCAAAACCGCTGCCGCAGTGCGCGAAGAAATCCTCGCTGCTGAAAAACACCTCTGTTTCAATCTCAATACCGGAAGCAGCGGCATATTCTGCGATGCACTGTTCGGCAAATGCGCAGAATACCGCATCGTCGTCTACGATCGCAGTCCGTATCATTCCGATCACCTCTTGTCAGAATCTTAACATATCATGCGGTAATTGTCAAGTGCGGTTCATGAACAACGACTGGGTCTTTGCAGATGCTTCATCCGTTTGTAAGTATGTTGAGGAAATGAAAGATGCCACACGCCGTTTAGGGATTGTCCTGAACGGCGTGTGGTTCCTTCTATATCATATCAGCGTACAAGAATAATGGGGTAAGCGAACATGTTACAGTTTTTTATCGGTTGATACCTGTAAACATTTCGTGCAGCGACATACCCGTCACTTCCCGCAGCAGCGTCAGCTGTGTGAAATCAAAGCCGACATACACACCGTGCTGCTTGGCTTTTTTGCCTGTATAGAGATAATCAATCTGATCCGAAATAAATTCTTTCAGGCGAAGAGCATCATGGTCAAAACCTCTTTGTTTCAAATAGTACAGGACAATTCGGGAAAGCTGAATCTGAATGATTCGGAAATGCTCTGTATCAGCATTTTTATCTAAGATATTAAGGATCTCAATCAAGACTTCATTTTCTTGTGAGTTATTCTCTGAACGACTATCCAGCGGCATAAAAGAAACAATGGTTTCATCATTCAAATACCGCTCCGAGCAGCGAACAAATTGACAGATGCGTTGCTGAAGATCTTGCGGAACATAGGAACCATTCCTGCCTGTCAAGGCACGCATCGCGTGCGTTCTCATTCGCAAAATGCCGTTTCTCCTGTAGCGTGCGTCTTCATGCGCCAGTACTTCTAGTTCAGGATTTTCAGCAGATCTCCGCTGAACTTTGGCGACTTGCTCTGATGATTGTGTGCCGTATTGCAGCGGAAACCGATCTTTCCAGTCTTGATATTCTTCTTCGGTGATCTCGCCGGCGATCAATTTTTCATATTGTGATTGCCAGGCTGTAATGCCGGTTGTAAGATCCGGAGAATCAGATACAAATGCAATCTTATCATCATCCGAGTTTGGCTTAATCCCAAAGATTTGCTCTAGCTGAAACAATACCTGCATTGCATCGGCAACAGATTCAATATGTCTTGGGCGAAGTGTGGTCGTAGGAACATCTAAAGCATCAGAAATTGAAGCTAGCGACTCCTCTGACACGGAACGAATGCCGTTCTCATAATGCAGCAAAGCAGATTTTTTGAGACCTCCCTGCTTTGCCAATGCATCTGCTGACATTTTTCTGGTTAATCGAATTCTTCGGATTGCGCGCCCGACCTCATTTTCAGAATTTTCCACTTTTTCCATGAAATTATATCTATTTTCCATGAATGTTACCTCTCGCCAAATAAATTTCTTGACTTTTTACAAAATATAGCTTATAATGCATTTGGGTACAGATTTGTACCCGATTTAGAATTTTTGTGAAAGGAAGGATAATGTATGAATGCAACCGGCAATTTAAATCTTGCCAATCCGAATGCGAACGCCTGTGCGTGTCTTCGCGTCACCGATGTAATGCAGGTGCTGGGAATCAGTCAAGCATCCGCATATAATCTGGTGAAAAAGGCTGCCGAAACGCAACAGCCATTTCGAGTGATTGTTGCGCTGGGTACATATCTTGTGCTGAAAGACAGCTTTTACGAATACTTGTATGGAAAGAAGGGAGCTTAACCATGGCATCCATTCATCCCAAAAAGCTCAAGCAAGGACAAAAGCCCAAAATCGTCCAGTATTATCGTGACAAAAATGGTAAACGAAAACAGAAGTGGCACACCTGCGAGAATCTGGCTGAGGCATTGTTACTTCTGCCTGAAGTAGAAAAGGCTGAAAAAGAAGGACGAATTTATCAAAAGCCCCGATATGATATGGTCAACACACTACACTACTCCGCTAGGGCAGATCAGCACGCAATGACAGTTCAAGAATTGGTGGAGACATTCATTGAACGTCATTGTGCAGAAGGCAAATGGGAAGCCGGAACACTCAGTTCATCGCGTGGAACAATCAAAAACTACATCTATCCTTATATTGGAAATGAACCAATCAAGCCGATTACAACTTATTATATCCAGCAATACTATGATGATTTGCTCACAAAAGACAGTGTCAAGAAAAAGAAAGGTAAGACTGTCAAGGTATCGCCGAGAACCGTCAAAGAAGAAGACAAGATTTTAAGCCAGGCGTTTGATTTTGCCGTGCGCAGCGGTTTGCGGGATACAAATCCAACGAATGGAGTTTCTATTCCGCCCCAGCCGAAATATCATCGGGTACAGTGGACAATCGAAGAGGTAAAGGAAGCTTTGGAGAACTGTGATGACCCGGAATTATGCCTGATGATCAGTCTTATGATTAGCGGTCCTATGAGAACGGGGGAAATGCTGGCATTAACATGGCCGGAAATCATCTTCTCGGATGATGACTCTGTTTGCCAGATGGATATACATCATGAGCTGAAACGGTTGAGAAAAGATTCTGTTGCGCAGACCAAAACACCGATTTACTATGTATTTCCGGATATGAAGAAGACATCAACAACATCGTTATATCTGAAAGGGCTTAAAACCGAGGATAGCAAGCGGATTGATTATCTTCCGCCGACTGTTCATAAGATGCTGCGGAAGCAGTATGAGACCTATCTTGAATGGAAAAAGAAATATGAGGGTGTCTTTCCTGACTACGGCTTGGTCTTTCACCAGCTGAATGGGAGACCAATCTCGGACAAACTGCTTTCCAAACGCTTTCGTCAATATATCAAGTTCTGCTCATTGAAAGATGTCGAGTTTTACAGTTTGCGGCATTCGGGGGCTACCTCACAGATGACGGTTTCCGGCAACAACATCAAAGCGGTTCAGGCTAACCTTGGCCATTCATCACCTGATATGCTCATGTCGATTTATGCAGCGCCAGTTGATGAGCAGCGGCGTGATATTGCATTGAGACTCGAAGAGGTTCTTTTTTCAGGAATCAATCCAGATGATATGAACGAAAATGAAGGAAAATCTGAATAATAATAGAAATAACACGAAACCATATAAATCATGGAATCCTATGGGTGATTAGAAGCATATTAGATAACACATAGTCTTTTACCTTACAGTCTTCCGTAATTATAATTATGTTGCTCTCTTTGAGAAAACCGTCGTTTCTACCCAACTATAAATCGCTCAATTGCAAAAACTCCGGCAAGGATTGCGCAAAAAGCACGCAATCTCGCCGGAATTGACGCCCCAAACCGGAGTCGAACCGATGGCCTAACGCTTAGGAGGCGTTCGCTCTATCCATCTGAGCTATTGGGGCATATGAAAAACTATAAAAATATGAAACTGATTATCGCGTGCTGGAGGAAATGCTTAGGAGGCGAACCCTCTATCCTACTGAGGTACCGGGGCATATTCATATTTGACTCGGAAAAGGCGGCTCTTCGCTTTATGGGTTAGGAGGCGTTCGCTCTATCCATCTGAGCTATTGGGGCTTATGACAAAAAGAAACCGAAGATTGCATGAAACAGGATTCGCTTAGGATGCACCCGCTCTATCCTACTGAGCTATTAGGGCAGAAGCTGCACCCCACACACCGGGGTGCAGCATTATTATACCACATTTTTCCTGCGCGGTCAAGTCCCTGCGCGAATTGCCGGTTCATCCGCCGAAAACGCCCGCAGCGTTTCGCGCAGATTGCTCTGCTCCGCCTGCGGAAGCCCGAGCAGCGCGTCCAGATGGTAGAACGCCGCACCGCTGAGATCATCCGAGGCGAGCAGCTGGGCGGTCTGACGCGCCAGCACCGAAGCGTCATTCTGCCACTCAGCATGTCCGCTCCCGGCGTACAGATCAGCCTGTCCCGCCTTATACGCTGCCAGACCCGGAATCAGCTCGACTGCACTGTCCCGCGGAAATGCCCGCCACTGCTCCAGCAGCTCTGTAAACGGGCAATGCTCGTTCTGATACCCGAAATAGATCTGCGGCAGCATCACATCGCAGAAGCCCGGCTCCTTCAGCCATCGCAGAACATCCGCACAGAGCTCCTTGCGGTTGACCTCCGGCTTGCCCTGCGGGCTGACCGAAAACACCGCATCATCGACGGTTTCATGCACGGCACGATACATGCTCTGCACAGTGCGCGATATATTCTCCACGCGCCATTCGTGCAGCGACTGCGCCCCGCTCTGCTGAAACACTGCCGCGTCAAAGCGCTCGTCGAGGGTCGGATAGAAATAGTCGTCGATGTGCACCCCTGCCGGACGATACCGTTCCGCAAGCTCACGCACTGCCCCCGCGAGAAAATCGCGCACGGCAGGCTGCCCCGGATTCAGATAATACCGTCCGTCCCACAAGGACAGGTTTGCCGCCTTGGTCTGCGGCGCGCGATACCACGCAGCAAGGCGCTGATCGCCGGTGAGGTTGTCCAGCCGGTCGGGGGTCTGGAGCCGCAGCGGGTTGATCCATGCGTGCAGTGCAATGCCGAAGCGCGGGCAGACATCCGAGAAAATGCGCATGAGATCGAGCCCGTTTGCCTCGGGAACCGGCGGATAATAGGCGGACGGATAAAACGCCTCGCCGAATGCGCACACATGCAGAAAGATATCGGAAATACCGTAGGTGCTTGCTTTTTCGAGATAATCGCTCACGGCTGTGCGGCAGATATCCTCATCGCCGCTGCTGCACAGCTCCGTCACGGTGAAATAGGGAATCCAAGCGCAGAGGTGCGCGCCCTTGCCGTTCTGCTCCAGACGGAGCTGCGAGAGGGTTTGTCCGCGCGGGAGAACGGGCTCCGTCTGCCGGAAGGTGCAGGCAGAGAGCAGAAGGAACATCAGAAAAATAGCGGCGAGCTTACGTTGCATGACAGAGACCTCCGATTGCAGGATACCTCTATCATACCACACCCCACCCGCGAAAAACGTCAAAGCCCGGAGCCCGGACCCGGAGCCCGGGCTGGTGTTTTGGCTTCGCGGGCCTTTTTGCACCTTCGCCCAAGATGCGCACTGCACGGCGCTGTTCGCGCCTTCTTCGGGGTCAATTCTCCCAGTCCGAAGCCCCCGCGGGCGACTCGGAGCCAGGGCAGGCGTTTTGGCTTCGCGAGCCGTTTGGCATCATCTACCAGTGCGCGTAATGTCACGGTGCGGACTCCGCGCCGCCGCATCTTCTTGGGGATATACGCCCAATGCGATTTCTCAGTATGCCGTGTTGGAGAAAAAGGGAGGGGCAGGAAGGAGGAAAAGAAGAAAGAATAAATGCGGTATCCGCTTCGCAGATGGATTTTGAATGAGCTTCGCCCAAACCCAGATTGCGCCCGTCATTTCAGCAGCTTATCCCGGATTACGGAACAACTGCTCACTTCTCACTCCTCACTTCTCATTTCTCATTTCTTTCTTCTCATTCCGTCAGGGAGATCCGGTTCACCAGAATCTGCAGCCCCTCGAGGTAGCCCTCAAAGCCCTTGCCCTTGACGGTCGCGATGCACGCCTCCCGGATATACGAGATATGCCGGAATTCCTCGCGGGTATCGGGGTCGGTGATGTGCACCTCGACGCAGGGCAGCCCGACCGCCTTGACCGCGTCCAGCAGCGCAACGCTCGTGTGCGTATACGCCCCCGGGTTGATCAGGATGCCGTCGGCGCTGCCGTATGCACCCTGAATTTTGTCGACCAGATCGCCCTCGTGATTCGACTGGAAGCATTCGACCCTGACGTTGAGACGGATCGCCTCCGCTTTGATCATTCCGATCAGATCGTCATAGGTCCGTGTGCCGTACTTCTCCGGCTCACGGATTCCCAGCATGTTCAAATTCGGACCATTCAGCACAAGTATACGCATAAAAATCCCTCCAAATCATTTCCGCAGCCGCCTCGGGCGTGCGGTCGTTTTCGATCTGACAGTCGGCGAGCGCGCGATAAAGCGGCATGCGCTTGGCTGCCATTTCGTTCAGGTCTGCGCCGACCGACAGCGGACGCCCCTCGCGGCTGAGCTGCTCCACGGGTCGGCAAATCTGGTAAATCCTGCCGTTGGAACGCAGGGGGGCGGCATTCTCCGGGCGCGTGACGATGCCGCCGCCGGTCACGAGGATCACGCCGCGGTTCGCGCTCTGTGCCCTGCAGACCTCCGTTTCGACCGCGCGGAAGCCCGCCTCGCCCGATTCCGCAAAGATCGCCGGGATCGGCTTGCCCGCCTGCCGCTCGATCTCCGCGTCGAGGTCGATGACCGTTCTGCCGGTCAGGCTGCCGAGCGCCTGCCCGATCACAGTTTTGCCCGAGCCCGGCATCCCGATCAGCACGATGTTTTCCGCGTCACGCTGCATCTGCGCGCCGATCTCGGCAATTTTGCCGTCGTCGATCGGGTCGCCGAAGAAATGCTCCGCCGCCTGCTTTGCCTGCGCGACCAGCATGGTCAGACCGCCCGCGCAGGGGATACCGAGCTGCTTTGCCTGCAGGAGCAGCGCCGTGCGCGCGGGGTTGTAGATCACCTCGGCGACGCCGCGGAGCGCGGGGAACTGCGTCAGGTCGACGAGGGAGACGCCGGCTTTTGGGTACATGCCGACCGGTGTGGCATTGACGATCAGCGTCGTCGAAGCGAAGAACCGCGGCAGATCGGCATAGCTGTACTGCGTGCCGCTCAGGTCGAGCACATCGAGCGACGCGCAGCCGTCGAGCCTTGCGACCGCCTGAATGGTCTGCGATACGCCGCCGTTGCCGAGCACGAGGACATGTGCGCCGTCAAAGGAGAGCCCGCCCGCGCGCATCATGCAGCGGAGCCCGTAGGCGTCGGTGTTGTAGCCGCGCCATGTGCCGTCCGGCTGCCGCACGAGCGTATTCACGCTGCCGATCGCCTCTGCGAGCGGGTCGAGCGAGGCGCAGAGCGGAATCACGTCGATCTTGTAGGGGATCGTGACGTTGAGGGCTTTCAGGCGCGGATCGGCGAGGAAAACGGGCAGCTCATCGGGCTCGAGCTCATAGAGCGAGTACTGCGGGTTGCCCAGTGCCGCGTGAATCTGCGGCGAAATGCTGTGTCCGAGCTTTCTGCCGATCAGCCCGAACGGGGTTTGATAGGGAGTCATGGTTGTTGCACCGCCTTTCCGGGGTCACGCAGATTTCGGAAACGTGCCCCTGTGAAATATCAGGATCGCAGACCGTTCAGCGCTACTTTCTGTATACCTGTTTGAATACATCCGTATTGAGCTGACAGGAAAGCTGATTGCCCTTGTCGTCAAATGTCACATGCAGCATGACCGCGTAGTAGGAATAGACGGTCGCCTCGCGCATGATGCCGTTGGGGTACCAGTGAATATGACGGCGGTATTCACCGTGGCTGTCAATGCAGTAGGTCTCCCTGATCAGCCCGTGCGGATAATAAAAATCCTGCCTGCCGCACTGTTTTCCGTAAGAGTAACACAGGATCCTGTCGCCGTTTTTTTCGTCCCGGAACAGGACATCGCCGTTCACGCTGCGCCACTCCTTGCCGGTGCTGTCCAGATGCTGAAGAACACCGTCCTCAAACCGGAAGTCTTTTTCGTCAAAGGTTTTATGCCAGTGATGGCTGCTCTCCCGCGCCTTGCCGAGCGACTCCTCTGTATAGTGCGGATTCACGGCAATGCGCACGGGGTATCCGTCGGGGTCAAGCTCGATCCCCGAGTAAAAATCATCGGCAGTCGGCGCCTTCAATGTGATCTGCCGGAATTCGCCGTTTTCGTGAAATGTGAATGCAAAGGGTGAATCTGCCGCATCCGGCTTGTATGCCGCCGCGATCTCGCAGCCGACCGACTGCGAGATCATCCTGCCGGTCTCGTCATAAAATCTGCTGCGGCAGTACTTCCGCTGGTCTCTTCTGTGCCATACGCGGACGGATTCCAGCGCGCCGTTTTCGTGCCATTCGTACATGTAGCGCTCCGTGTCATCCCACCGCTCATAGGAAGACAGCGCACCGCTCCGATATAAATAAACATTATCGAGCGGATAGCCGTTCTTCATCTGTGCGTAACGCTCGATCCGGTCGGGGTCATCCTCGAAAAACCAGATCATCAGTCCGTTGAACGGCTTGTTGCTTTCCTTGTCGTAGATCTGCTGATAGTGATAGATTCCGTTTTTGTCGTAGCCGAATGACTCTTCAAGCCGATCCGATTCACTGTCAATGCCGCGCGCTATGAGATCATCCGCATTATCAAGCAGCAGTATTTCCCTGATTTCTTCCGGTGTCAGCATTTTTCACCTCCCCTTTCTCATTTATCCGATGACCTCGGTGTAGTTGCCGAGGAGAATGAACGAATCGCAGGAGCGCTCCATTTCGCAGAGCAGCCCGAGCACGCCCTCCTGATGGATGTTGCACTCGAGGTCCATGAGGAAGCGATAGGCGAAATTCGTGCCGGGGATCGGGATGCTCTCCAGCTTGCACATGTTGATGCCCAGCGCCGAAATCTTCGCGATCATCTGATAGAGCGCGCCGGGGGAGTTGTTGCACGAGACCAGAAGGCTCATGCGCTCGGCGCCGGCATAGCACGCAGCGCCCTTCGTGATGCACAGAAAGCGCGTGTCGTTGTTGTCCGAATTCTGGATATCGTCATTAAGAACGGTCAGCCCGTAGAGCGTCGCGCAGCTCTCGCCCGCGATCGCCGCGACCGTCGGGTCATGCGCCGAAGCCGCGCGCTGTGCCGCGTGTGCCGTGCTGACACAGGGAACAATGTCCGCGCCGGTCAGCTTCGCGAGGAATTTGCTGCACTGCCCCGCCGCCTGCTCATGCGTATAGATCGTGCGTATCTGCTTGATATCCGCGTGCTTCTCGCCGAGCAGCACATGCCGGATCAGAAGCCTTGCCGACCGCACGACCGTGATATCGGGCTCTCTGAGCAGATCGTAGACCTGCCGCACGGAGCCGTTGCTCGAATTCTCGATCGGGAGGATGCCGAACTGACAGAGCCCCGCCTTCACCGCCTGCACGACCGCCGGAAAGCCGTCCATGAACACGAGATCGCCGCGCGTGAAGAGCCGCTCTGCCGCAGCGCCCGCGTGGCAGCCCTCGATGCCGGATACGGCAATGCGCCCCTCCTTCGGGAACACTGCCTTTTCGCCCGCGCACATCGCTGCAACACGCGCCGCAACGGTCGTCGCGGGGATGAGCCTTGCCGCCTGCCGCGCCCGCGAGAGCTCCAGAATCGTGCGGAAGAGCTGGTGGGCAGCCCCGCCGAACTCGGTGCCCGCATTTTCGCGCACCCGCATGAGAATGGCGCGCTCGCGCACCGGGTCATAGACCGGGCGGGAGGTGTCCCGCTGCTTGAGATCGGCGACAACGTCGATCAGCTCCATGCGACGCACAAACAGCGACAGCAGCGACGCATCAATTTCGTCGAGCTGGCTGCGAATCTCTGATAATTCCATAGTAAGCTCCTTTTTCAGGTTATTTCACTTCAAAGCGGACGGTCTCCGTATCACCCTTTCGCCGCAGCACAAAATCCGTGACAAATACGCGGTCCTGCAAAATACAGACCGTGCACGCCGGGGCGGCGAGCGCTTTTTCCGGGAGCCGGTGCCCCGCGGGCACGTCACATTCCTGCGCTGCGCCGCGGTGCCAGAACCGCACATGCAGCACCGTGCGGTTCGGCGAGCCGGACATGCTGCGCCAGCCGACGTGCACGCGGGAATACGAGACGATCTCGCCGCGGACCGCCTCGCCCTCCGTCAGCAGCCGTCTGACACGCCGTATGCGGCAGGTCATGCTGATGCCGCCGAGCAGAAACGGAACCGAAAAGCAGACGGGGAACAGGAAATTGTCACGCAGATCGCGCCATTCGCGCCCGCGCTCCGCAGAGAAGCAGAGCAGCGCAGCCGTCAGCGCGAAGATCGCGGCACCGATCACATACGCACCGATCTCAGCAGCGCGGCACCGTGAAATGCTGAAGGCATAGCCGCCAAGCGGATTCGGTACCACAGTGTAGTTTGATGATCGGTTCATGGCTCTGAACGAAAACAATATTGTCGTATTTTTACTGCGGATTTCCGATCAGCAGCGTGTCGAGCGCGACGAGCGCGGCAACCGCCTCCACGACCGGCACGGCACGCACGACGATGCACGGATCATGCCGACCGTGAATCTCGAGCTGCGTTTCCGTGCGTGCCGAGAGCGACACGGACTGCTGCGGCTGCGCGATCGAGGGCGTCGGCTTCAGCCCGACCGTGAACACGACCGGCATCCCGTTCGTGATGCCGCCCTGAATGCCGCCGCTGTGATTGGAAACCGTCATAATTACGCCGTTTTTATCGACCGTCAGCGGGTCGTTCGCCGCGGAGCCGCGGAGCGTACAGAGCGTGAATCCGCCGCCGAATTCCAGCCCCTTGACCGCCGGAATCCCGAAGACCGCACGCGCGATCCGATTCTCAATGCCGTCAAACATCGGGTCGCCGAGCCCTGCCGGGAGCCCCGTGATCATGCACTCGATCCGCCCGCCGACGGAGTCGGAATCCGCGGCGGCATTCATGATCTCGCGCTGCATCTGTTCGCCCGCTTCGGCGTCGATCACGGGGACCGCACGCGCCGCAATATTGTCAAAAAACCACGGCTCGACGAGCATCGGAAAGCGGTCGTCCTGCACATTTGCGACCGAGAGAATGTGTGCGCCGACATGCACGCCGCGCCGCGCGAGAATCTGCTTTGCGATGCCGCCCGCCGCGCAGAGGGGCGCTGTCAGCCGACCGGAAAAATGCCCGCCGCCGCGCATATCCGCCTGCCCCAGCCACTTCACATGCGCGGCATAATCCGCGTGCGAGGGGCGCGGCGTGTCCGCAAGATTGTTATAATCAGAGGAGCGCGTGTTGGTGTTCGCAATGCGGATGCAGAGCGGAAAGCCGTTCGTTCTGCCGTCCGTCACGCCCGAAACGAATTCAGGAATATCCGGCTCCCTGCGCGCGGTCGTGCCGGCTCTTCCGCCCTGACGCCGCTGCATAAAGCGCGCCAGTGCGTCGGTATCGACCGCCTCCCCGGCGGGCAGACCGTCGATCAGCGCGCCGATGCCGTTCCCGTGCGATTCGCCGTAAACCGAGACGCGCAGTCTCTCTCCGAATGAGGATGCCATTCAAATTCACTCCGATCATGTGAGCAATATTGTCTTATTTACGGAATCAGCTCGACCCGCCCGCCGAGCGCGCGGAAATCCGCGAAGAAGCCGGGGTACGACTTGTTGACCGCCTCTGCGCCGAGGATGCGGACGGGCTCGGCACACGCCGTTGCGGCGACCGCAGCCGCCATGACCAGCCGGTGATCGTTCATGCTGTCGACCGTTCCGCCGCGAAGCTGTCCGCCGTGAACGGACAGTCCGTCGGGGTGTTCCTCCGCCGCGCCGCCGAGATCGCGCAGGAGCTGCGCCGTCGCCGCGAGCCGGTCGGACTCTTTGAGCCGCAGACGCTCTGCCTTGACAAATTCCGAGCTGCCGTCCGCAAATGCTGCCTTCACCGCGAGGATCGGCAGCAGATCGGGGATGCGCTCCATCTCCGCGACAAGTGGGCGGTTCTGCGCCGCTTTCACCGTAAATGCGTTGTTTTCGTTTGATAGCTCTGCGCCGGTATCGCGCAGGATATCCCAGATCGCGCGGTCGCCCTGTGTCGAATCTGCGGCGAGCCCGGTGACGGTCACCGGGCTTTCGCTGTCTGCGCGAAGCGTCGGCGCGGCGAGCCAGAATGCCGCGTTCGACCAGTCGCCGTCGACCGTCAGATCGTTCGGCATGTGCAGCCTTCCCGGATGCACGGTATATTTCAGCAAACCGCTTTCATTCGCAGATACGTCGATTTTCGCGCCGAATAGCCGGAGCGTGTCAAGTGTCATGTCGACATAAGCCGCCGATTGCAGCGGCGTTGTGAGCCGTATTTCGCCCGGCTCGCCGCAGTTGGCGAGCGCCATGAGCAGCCCGCTCAGAAACTGTGAGCTGATGTTGCCCTCGATCGAATAGCTGCCGCCCGTGAGCGTTCCGGCGGCACGGAGCGGGAGCCTGTCCTGCGAAAACTGTACACCGTGCGCGGACATCGCCTCTACGAGCGTCCCGATCGGGCGCGCCGGGAGCCGCCCTGCGCCCGTGACCGAAATATCGCCGCAGACGGTCATCGCGACGGGCAGCAGAAAGCGCAGCGTCGAGCCGCTTTCGCCGCAGTCGAGGCCGGCGTGCGGCTGCCGCGTGACCGGCGTGACCCGCAGCCCCTGCAGCGTCTCCGTGAAACCTGCGCCGAGGGCACTGAGGCAGCGGACCGTCGCCGCAATATCGTCACAAAACGGGGCGAAGATCGGGAGCACGCCGCCGTTTTCGGAGAGTGCCGCACAGATCAGCTTGCGGTGTGCGTCCGACTTGGACGGGATCGCCCGGACTGTGCCCGAGAGCGCGCCGGGAGAGCAGACCGCGATCATGACTGCCCCTCCAGTCCGTCTGAAAACAGCGCTTCGAGGTCTGCGAGCGGCATTTTCTGCATCACGCATTCGCCGATCCGGACGGGCAGAATCACTGTGATGCCGGTGCCTGCCGCCTTCTTGTCGAGTGCGGCGATCTGAGCCATCTGTGCCGCGGTATACGGGCATTCCGTCGGGAGCTGCGCCCGCCTGAGCGTATAGATAATCCGCGCAGCTGCGTCACTTCCGAGCATGCCGCGCTTTTGCGCAGCCCGCGTGACGATCGCCGTGCCGATCGCGACGGCATGCCCGTGCGAAACGGAAAAATCGCTGAGAATCTCGATCGCGTGCGCCGCGGTGTGCCCGAGATTGAGCAGCTTTCGGACACCCTTTTCGGTCGGGTCCTCCGCGACGATCTTCGCCTTATAGGCGACCGCGCGCGCGATGATCTCCTCATAGCTTTGCGCCGGATCGCCCGATTCGTAGATCGCAAAGAGCGCCCCGTCGCCGAGAATGCCGGTCTTGATCGCCTCCGCGGCGCCGTCCGCGAGGGTGTGCGGCGTCAGCGTGTTCAGCGTGCCGGTATCGCAATATACGCCGATCGGCTGGTGGAACAGCCCCGCGAGATTCTTGCCGTGCACGAGGTTGACCGCGGTCTTGCCGCCGACGGACGCATCGACCGCCGCGAGCAGCGTGGTCGGGAGCTGCACGAAGCGGATGCCCCGCAGATAGCAGCCCGCCGCAAAGCCGGTCAGGTCGCCGATGACCCCGCCGCCGAGCGCGGCCGCGAGATCGGAGCGGGTCAGGTGCGCCTCGCACATCGCCTCGAGCAGCTCGCCGAGCACCGGGATGGATTTGGAATTCTCCCCCGCCGGCACGACGTGCGGATGCACCGAAAAGCCCGCAGATGCGAGCGAATCGCGCACGGTATCGAGATAGAGCGGCGCGACGTTTTCGTCTGTGACGAGCATGACGCGGCAGGGCTTTGCAATCTCCGCGAGCCGCGTGCCGATGCTTTGCAGGAGCCCCGCGCCCGTCAGGATCGGGTAGGTCTCGCCCGCGGGCGTTGTCAGGATATGCTCATTCATCGTCGGTATTTCCTCCGTTGGGCACAATTTCTGCCGTGTTTGCGATCTGCGCAAGGAGCTGCATGTCCCCGGAATACAGAACCGCACGGCAGCAGCGGTTCAGGTCGTTTTTGTCATAGAGCCAGAGGTCCAGCGCGTATTCCGCCGGGACCGACTCCTCGTTTTCCAGCAGAAGGACAAATCCCTTCGCTGTCTCATGTTCAAACCGGTAAATGTCCTCGGTGCGGTAGATATCATCGCTGAGAGATTTGCGCTTCCACGCATTTTCCTTCGCGCCGACCGCCGTGATATACAGCGACCGTGCGCGCTGGACCGCCGGGCTGAGGTTTTGCCGGGGCTCGTCGAACTGCTCCTCCGTCAGATTGAGGATAAAATCCCAGAGCTCGTATTCATTCTCGGGCTTGCTTGCGCTGAACGCCCAGATGCCCTCCTCCAGATAGACCGGCTTCACCCTCTGCTTGTAGGAGTCGGCGGGTTTTGTGAATTTCACATACACGCGCGCCGTCTGCGTCAGCCCTTTGTCCGCATCGGTATACAGCAGACCCTTCGCATCGGTTTTCTCATAGCTCAGATCACCCGGCAGATACAGCCGCAGACCGCTGCTGCTCTCGCACGCCGTCGGTGCATCCGGCAGACCGGCATCTGCGAACGGGTAGGGGCTGACCGTCTGATCGCGGTGGCTGTTCCGGATGCGGGCGACCCATTTCTCCGGCAGAATGACCGATGCGAAAAAGAGCATTCCGACAAGAAGGACCGGCAGCACGAACACGATCCCGAGCACGATCAGAAGCGTGCGCGTTTCTTTTTTCATAACAGATCAGTTTCCGCCCGCCGACGCCTTTGCGATTCTGCCCTCTCTGAGGCATGCGCGGAGTGCTTCTGCATCGTTGTTTTCGAGCGCGGTGAGATACGGCTTGAGGTTGTCGATGAGGATGCGCAGTTCATCTGCGAGGTATTCGCGGTTGTCGAGCATCAGCTCCGTCCACATGTTTTCGTCGAGCCTTGCGACGCGCGTCAGGTCGCGGAAGGATCCCGCCGAAAAGCCGCGCCGCTTCTGCGCGGTCGGCGACTTGACATACGCGCCCGAGACGATATGCGCGAGCTGCGAGGTATACGCGATGATGCGGTCGTGCTCGTCGGGGTCGGAGAAGGTCAGATGCGCAAAGCCGATATCGGTGAAGTAATCCTTCAGCAGCTCCAGCATTTTCACATCGGTATTCGCGTCGGGCGTCAGAATCATCGACGCGCCGTCAAACAGCGATTCCTGCGCATTGACAAAGCCGCCGACCTCTCTGCCCGCCATCGGGTGCCCGCCGATATACTGAAAGCCGTTTGCCTGTGCGAGCGCCGCCATTTCGCCGACGACCGCCCGCTTGACGCCGCAGATATCAACGACCGTGCATTTGCCCTGCCCGAGCAGTGCCGCGTGATCGGCTGTCCATTTCAGTGTCGCGCCGGGGCGCAGCGCGACGAGCACGAGGTCACATTCGGTGAGCAGCTCGTCCGTCAGTGCTTTATCCATCGCGCCGGTCATGCGCGCGAACATCATGACCTCCTGATCGAGGTCAAAGCCGTAGACCGTGTGCAGGGTTCTCGCCTTGGTCGCTTTGGCGTAGGAGCCGCCGATCAGACCCAGACCGATGATTGCAATATTCATTTGTCATGCCCTCTCTTTGATTATAAGGTAGGAGGGAGCAGGGAGGAGGGAGGAGGTCGAGTTAGAAGTGAGTAGTGAGAAGTGAGGAGTGGCTCCATCACCTTCACTTCTGCCGCTGAATGAGAATAATACTGGGAGCCATTACGCCATAAGAAGGCGCGCCAGCGCCGTGTGTCAAGCAAAACTGGGAGGCTCCGCGTAAAGGTCTCCGGAGGGAAATGCCCGCGGGGGCTCCCCGCCTACTCCTCACTCCTCACTCCTCACTCCTAACTGCAGACCTGACCTCCTACTTCCTGCCTCCTCACTCTGCAAGAAAGCTGTGCAGCGCCTTCGCCTTTGCCGCCACCGTGTCAAACGCATCGGGGTCGAGCGACTGCGGACCGTCCATGACGGCGTGCTCGGGGTCGGAATGCACCTCAATGCTCAGACCGTCCGCACCGGCAGCGACCGCAGCGGGCGCGATCTCCGAGACCAGCCACGACCGTCCCGCGGCGTGCGAGGGGTCGACCAGAATCGGCAGATGGGTCAGCCGGCGGAGCATCGGCACGGCTGCCAGATCGAGCATGTGGCGGTTCGTGTGCTCGTAGCTGCGGATGCCGCCCTCGCACAAAATCACATTGTGGTTGCCCGCCGCCATGATGTACTCCGCGGACATCAGCCATTCCTCATAGGAGGCGCAGTGCCCGCGCATCAGCATGACCGGCTTCTCCTGTTTGCCCAGCACGTTCAGCAGCGCGAAATTCTGCATATTGCGCGCGCCGACCTGAATCAGGTCGACCTCCGCAAAGAGCGGGAGCTGTGCCGAATCAGTGATCTCCGCGGCGATCGGCAGACCGGTCTCCGCACGGGCGGTCTTCAGAAGCGCGATGCCCTCCTCGCCGAGCCCCTGATAGGCATAGGGCGAGGTGCGCGGCTTGAAGGCACCGCCCCGCAGGATCGCCGCGCCGGCAGCCTTCACGCGCTTTGCGATGCCGACGATCTGCTCCTCGCTCTCGACCGTGCAGGGTCCTGCGATCAGCGTGAGCGAACCGCCGCCGATCTTCTGCGCGCCGATCTCAATGACCGTGGGCGCGGGGTGGAATTTGACATTTGCGTGCTTATAGGGCTCCTGCACGCGCTTGACATCCTCGACGATGCCGAGCGCGGAGATCAGGTCGGGGTCGATCGCGGCGGTATCGCCGACCAGCCCGAGAATGGTGTGGGTCGTACCGACGGACTTGTTGACCTCGATGTGCTTTTCCTCGAGCCATGCGATGAGGCTCTCAAGCTGTGCGGGATTGGGATTCTGCTTCAGAATGACGATCATGATAATTCCTCCAAAAAGAGCGCCCACAGCCCCGTGATGACTGCAAGCGCTCTGCGTCAGATGTTCAGACAGCGGGTGTACCCGTGCCGTTTATCCTGCATGCTTCGCACCAGCCATACCAAAGGCGACCTTGCCGAACGAGCAGACAAAGCCGTAAAATCGATATGCATAATCATAATCGGCGAGATGCAGCGGCAGCATACAGACACACTCCTTTCCGGTTTTCGGTTATATTATACCACAAAGGCGGCAAAAATGCAAGGGGCAATATTGCACAATGCTTTGAAGCGTTAAAGCGCAAAAGCTGGCAAAATATGAGAAATGCGGAGGGGGAGGGGAATGCGGAATTCGGAATGCGGAATGGCGCGGAGCCCGCGCGGGCATTTCCCTCCTCCCTGCTCCCTCCTCCCCCCCGCGCCGCCGAAACTTTTTCGCCGCACTCCATTGCGTTTTTTTCCGAATTATGCTATAATAGAAAAAATCCCCGGCAGGAGGTGATGAGATGCCGCTGGATATGACCCCCTATACCGGCTCGGAGCCCTTTATCTTCGTCAGCTATTCGCACCGCGACGCCGACCGCGTTTTGCCCGCCGTCCGCCGCCTGATCGCAGCGGGCTTCCGCATCTGGTATGACGACGCCATCGAGCTCGGGCGCGAATGGGATAACGATATCGCGCTCCATGTCCGCGACTGCTCCGTGTTTATCCCCTTCCTCACCGAAAACTATATGGCATCGGTCAACTGCAAAAACGAGCTCCGCTATGCACTCAGCAAAAGCTGCAAGTGCCTGGCGGTCTACCTCGAGGAGGTCTCCTTTGAAAACGACCCCGGCATTGAAATGTATATCAATGTCAACCAGAATATCATGGCGCAGCACCTGAGCGAGGAGGCGTTCTTCCTCCGCCTCGCAAAGGTGCCGCTCCTGCAGACCTGCCGGAAAAAGCCGCAGCCCGTCCCCGCCCAGCCGCAGCCCGCTCCGGAACAGCAGGTCAGCCGGATGCTGGATCAGACAGCTTCCGAAGTCAGCGGGCAGGGAAACAGGCATCTGCAGCAGCAGACCGCGCAGTATACGCCGCCTGAACAGCAGCAGTTTACACAGCAGCAGACCCGTCAGCCGCAGCAATTCGGACAGCCGCAGCAATTCGCGCAGCCGCAGCAGACCCGTCAGCCGTTCAATCAGCAGACGGCACAGGCAGCACAGCCCGCACAGTACGGACAGCCCTATGCACAGCCGCAGGCAGGCTATCCGCAGCCGAACGCGCAGACCGCGCCGAATGCTGCGAAGGCTTCCCGGCAAGGCGGCTCCGTGCCGGATGCCGGCGGACTGGTCTGGCTGCTCAATGTGCTCGGGCTGCTGTATTCTATCCTCCTCACGATCGGCGTGCGTTCCTCGCTCAAGACTGACGATCACTACGGACTGACCGTCGCCATCGCCATATTCCATTCGATCCCTGCGCTGATCGGCGTACTGATGATCCGGGTCTCCGAATCCAGACATCCCGTGCCGCGCACGCACAATGATGCGGGACTGCTCTGGCGGTACGCTGTCACGGGGTTCAATACCCTGTTCCCGCTCCTGCTGATCGGTCATGGGTCGACCTACACATGGCAGACCGTCTCGAATCTGGTGATCGCCCCGGTCGTCTGGCTGCTGATCCGCAAGGGCTCGATGCTCGGGCAGCTTGCCGGCAGACACATGATCCTGACGCTGTCCGCGTTTTTCTGGTTCCTTGTGACGGCGGTCGTTTCGGTCAGCGTGAGTATGCCGGGATGGTACCGCGTCGGTGAGACGCTGCAGACGCTCGCGGTCTGCATATTCAGTGTCTCGGTGATGATCTCCGGGATCGGGCTCCTGAAGCGCAGGGAATACGGCGGCAGCTCGAAAAAGGCGATCACCGCGCGGGTCGTCGCGCTCGGTCTTCTGGCGGCGCTGACGGCGCTCTGCCTCATCGGAGATATCGCGCTGCTCCGGGGCTGAACCGCTTTCATCGCAAACAGACGCGCGCATTGCTGCCCGCGTCTGTTTTTTGTCCGGATTGCTCAAAAAATATCGGAAACGCTCTTGACATTCCGGTGAATCTATGCTATAATAAACACACTGCCGCAGACCCCGCACATCCGGTGCCGGGCACTGCTGCGGAATCTTTGATTCTAAAGGAGAAAACGTAAAATGGCTGATGCACAGGAGATGAAGCGCGCACAGGACACATTTGCAATGCTGTGCCGGATGCTGGACGGACAGAACTGGAAGTATGACAAGGACGATGCGGAGCTGAAGATTGAATGCGGTGCGGTCGGCGAGGATCTCCCGATGCCTGTTACGATCAAGGTTCGCCCCGACAGACAGATCGTTCTGCTGCTCTCGTATCTGCCGATCGAGGTGCCGGATGACAAGCGCCTTGAGGTCGCGGCTGCGATCAGCATTGTCAACTACCGCCTGATCAACGGCTGCTTTGAGTTCAATATTTCAAACGGCCGCCTCTATTTCCGCATGACCAATTCCTTTATGGACAGCACGCTGAGCGAGGAGACCTTCCGTTATATGCTCTTTGTCTCGCTGCAGACGATCGATGACTATAACGACAAGCTCGAGGCACTGGTGAACGGCAAGATCGACGTCAGTGCGTTCATGAAATAACAGATCGGAGGAAATCACAATGGCAGATAACAAGCAAATTCTCGCACAGCAGGTCTACGGCAAGATCATCAGCGCGCTGGACGCAAGAAGCTGGCATTATACCCGCGAGGACGACAAGATGATCGTCCGCTTTGAGGTTCGCGGCGACGACCTCCCGATGAGCATGGTCATGGCAGTCGATTCCGACCGTCAGCTGATCCGTCTGCTCTCCCCGCTGCCCTTCCGCATGAGTGAGGACAAGCGCATGGAGGGTGCGATCGCGACCTGCGTGGCGAGCTTCGGTCTCGCAGACGGCAGCTTCGATTACGACATCACCGACGGCATGATCGGCTTCCGCCTGACCTATGCCTTCCACGACAGCGTGATCGGTGAGAACCTGCTCCAGTACATGATCAGCTGGTCGCTGGCAGTCATTGACAAGTACAATGACAAGTTCCTCGCGATCGACAAGGGCTTCCTGAGCCTGCAGGATTTCATCAATTCGGACAACTGATCGGGTGCCCTGCATAACCGACATGACGGAAACACCGCACAGCGCCTCTGTGCGGTGTTTTATTTCTCCGGAACAGGAAAGGAAAAGCTGCAACATGACGTATATAGAGTTTTTTGATCAGACTGTGATCGAGAATGTCTGCGCGAGCCTGACCGCCGTGCCCGAGCGCGTCATTCTCATCGGCGACAAGCGCAGGCTCCTGCAGGCGCATGCCGAGCGCTATGCGGAGATATTCGAGGCACGCGGCTATCATGTGGAATTCGAGTGCAGACTGGTCAACAAGAACGACGTGCGCTCGATCGTCGCCGTGCTGACCGAGATCGTGACACGCGAGAAGGAGTGCGCCATCGACCTGACCGGCGGCGACGAGCTCTATCTGCTCGCGACCGGCATCGTGTTCGAGCGCTTCCCGCAGTATCACATCCAGATGCACCGCTTCAACATCCGCAACAACACAATCATCGACGTCGATCAGGACGGTAAGACGATCTTTGAGGGGCATCTGCCCGCACTGACCGTCGAGGAGAATATCCGGCTCTACGGCGGCGAGGTCATCTACGACGACGTGCGCCCCGACGGCACGCACCGCTACGAAACCTCGTGGCTGTTCTTCCACACGGTCGACGTGCTCTGGCACATCGCCGCGGAATACGGGCACAAGTGGAATACGCTGCTCATGATGATCGCCAATGCCGAGCCGATCGGGCAGACCGACGACCCGCTGAAGCTCTCGGTGCCGATGGCGCAGTTCGCGGAGTATCTCAAGGCGCGCAAGCTGCACTATTTCCACGCGCCCTATCTGCTGCGCGAGCTCTACATGCAGGGCATGCTGACCTTCTATCAGGCGGACGACACGGTCTTCACGGTGCAGTTCCGCGACAGCTTCGTGAAGCGCTGTCTCACGAAGGCGGGGCTCATCCTCGAGCTGAAGATATACGCCGCGGCACTGCGCACCAAGGAGCCCGACGGCGCACCGGTCTACAACGACGCACAGACCGGCGTGTTCATCGACTGGGTGAGCCGCCAGACCGACGCCGCCGAGACCGAAAACGAGATCGACGTCATCATGATGAAGGGCATGGTCCCGGTCTTTGTCTCGTGCAAGAACGGCTATCTCGACCGCGAGGAACTCTATAAGTTCAACACCGTCGCGGAGCGCTTCGGCGGCAAATACGCGCGCAAGATTCTGGTCGCGCCGATTCTTGCGGGCGAGAGCCCCGGCACGCAGAGCCTGCGGCAGCGCGCGGCGGAAATGGGCATCCAGATCGTCGACGATGTGTGGACGCTCGACGATGCCGCACTCGAGCGGCGGGTCCGCAGCTTCTGGAATCAGAATCTGTAACCGGAAATCCGGTTGACAAAGCCGCCATTCATCATGTATAATAAGAGTATCGCTCCGGCAGGGAAGCCGGAAGAATAAAAATCAGTCAGGAGTCAAGAATTATGGCAGAAGTGAAAAACAGCCTGATGCTGCAGACGCTGCTGGATCAGGCGAAGACCTACGGCAGCGAAAAGCAGTCGTCTCTGACGGCAGAGCGCGTGCTGCTCGCGGCACTTGACGTGCTCGCCGGCAAGGTCAGGGGCGACCGCAACGCCCTCTCCGGCTTTGCCGATTACCTCAGCGAAAAGCATATCAGCCCGGAGAAGCTGAGCGCGGCACTGCGCGCGGTGATCGAATCGGGAAAGCAGGGTCTGCTCGACAGCATGTATCTCTCCAAAAAGCTCATCGAGGCGCGCAATCAGGCGAGCCGGCAGGGCAAGGCTGAGCTCGACGCGCAGACGCTGATTGACATTATCCTCACCACGCCCTCCGAATCGGTCGGCAATGCGCTGAAGGAATCCGTGGTCGAGCAGAGCAGCAGCGGCTCAGGCAAATCCGCCGGCGATCTCGCGGACATGCTCAGTCAGGCAAGCGGTCTGATGGCGGCAATCTCCGGCAAAAAGCCCGCGGAGCAGCCTGCCCCCGAACAGCCGGCAGAGCCCCAGCAGCCTGCACAGCCCGAACCGCCCGCACAGCCGGAACAGCCCGCTTCCTCCGGAGACGGCGCACACGACGGCGACGGCAAGCTGACCGCAAGCGGCATTTCCGGGCTGCTCTCGCAGTCCTCCTCGGTGCTGGGCGCACTCGGCGGCGGCGGCAGCAAGCCCGATCCCGGCGTCCCGACCGGACCCAAGCCCGAGACCGCGGCGCCCGAGGAGAAGGAGTCGCTCGGCGATCTGACCGTGCGCACCAAGAAGCTCCGCAATGCGCTGCTCCAGTCCGTGTTCGGGCAGGATCACGCGGTCAATCTCTTTGCGACGGGCTATTTCCAGGGCGAGGTGACCGCCGCGATGGACGAGGGACGCATCCGTCCGCGCGCGACCTTCCTCTTCGCGGGCCCTCCCGGCGTCGGCAAGACGCTGCTGGCGGAAAAGGCAGCCGAGGCGCTGGGTCTGCCCTTCATGCGCTTTGACATGAGCGAATACGCAGACAAGGAGGCGAATCTCGAATTCGCCGGCACCGACAAGGTCTACAAGGGCTCCAAGGAGGGCAATGTCACCGGCTTTGTCGCAAAGCACCCGCACTGCGTGCTGCTCTTCGACGAGATCGAGAAGGCAAATCTGGTCGTCATCCACCTGTTCCTGCAGCTGCTCGACGCGGGCAGACTGCGCGATAACTACACCGACGAGGAGGTCTCCTTCAAGGACGCGATCATCTTCTTCACCACCAATGCCGGCAGAGGCATCTATGAAGAGGACGAGACTGCAAACTATGCCGCGCTCTCCCGCAAGGTCATCCTCCGCTCGCTGGCGACGGACGTCAACCCGGTGACGGGCGGCTCGTTCTTCCCGAGCGCGATCCTCTCGCGCTTCTCTTCGGGCAATGTCGTCATGTTCAACCACATCTCCGCATATAATCTGCTGCGCGTGGCGAAAAAGGAGCTGAGCCGGCAGGCGGAGAACTTCGGGAAGGCAAACGGCATCGCCGTCGAATTTGAGGATGCCGTCTATTCGGCACTGCTCTTCGGCGAGGGCGGAGCTGCCGATGCCCGCGCCGTCCGCGGCAGATCGGAATCCTTCTTCCTCACGGAGCTCTTCGAGCTGACCAGACTGATCTCCTCGGACAAGGTCCCGACGGAGGTCGACCAGCTCAAGAAGGTGCGCGTGACGGTCGAGGTGCCGAAGGACCGCCCCGAAATTCGCGAGCTCTTTGAGCGCGGCGAGGAGAAGACCAAGGTGCTGCTCGTTGCCGATGTGCAGTCCGCAGAGCTCTGCAGACGCAACAGCCCCGAGACCGAATTCCTCTGCGCAGAGACCTTTGAGGCGGCGCAGACCATCGTCAAGGAGAAGCCCGTCGACCTGATCGTCATTGACATCGCGACCGGCATGCGCGGCGGAAATACCCGCCACCTGAACGCCGAGGACATTGACTCCGAGGCAAGAGATTTCTACCGCTATGTGCTCGAGGAGGTCTCCTCCACGCCGATCTATATGCTGGAGACCCGCGACGGGCAGTTCAGCGAGGAGGAGCGCACGAGCTTCCTCAAGCAGGGTGTGCGCGCCGTGCTCAGCCTGAGCAGCAACTTCGGCGGCACGCTCAGCCGCATCACCGACGAGCTCCACCAGCAGGCGGGCATGCTGCGTCTCGCAGGCGCCAACAAGGTGCTGCGTTTCGAGACCGCACAGACCGTCTCCGAGAACGGCGAGGAGGCTGAGATCAAGCTCTTCGACTTCTCGATGCGCACCGCTGTCGATGCCGAGGATCAGGGCAGCATGATCACCAGCGCCTCCCGCCCCGATGTGCGCTTTGACGAGGTCATCGGTGCAGAGGATGCCAAGCGCGAGCTCGAGTATTTTGTCCAGTATCTCAAGAATCCGAGAAAGTATCTCGGCACGGGTGTTGCCGCACCGCGCGGTCTGCTGCTCTACGGTCCTCCCGGCACGGGCAAGACCATGCTCGCCAAGGCGATGGCTGCCGAATCCGGCGTCACCTTCCTCGCGATGGAGGGCAACCAGTTCATGAGCAAGTGGGTCGGCGAGGGTGCCGAGCGCGTGCACGAGGCATTCCGCAAGGCGCGCAAATATGCGCCGGCGATTCTCTTCGTCGACGAGATCGACACGATCGCGAGAAAGCGCACCGGCGCTGACCGCACCAACAGCGAGGAGGGCACGCTGACGGCGTTCCTCTCTGAGATGGACGGCTTCAAGAAGGACCCGTCGAAGCCCGTCTTCGTGCTCGCGGCGACCAACTACGACGCGGACGAGAACAGCGAGCGGGCACTGGACGGCGCCATCCTGCGCCGCTTCGACCGCTGCATCTATATCGACCTGCCCAAGAAGGAGGACCGCGTCCGCTATATCCGCATGAAGATCGAAAAGTCCAAGGCGTTCCAGATCAGCGAGGAGCAGATCCGCAACCTCACCGTGCGCTCGACCGGCATGAGCCTTGCACAGCTCGAGTCCGTCTTTGAGGTCGCACTGCGCAGCGCGATCCGCAAGGGCAGCACGGTCGTCACAGACGAGATTCTCGAAGACGCCTTCGAGACCTTCAACAGCGGCGACGAGAAGAAGTGGAGCGAAAAGCTGCTCGAGCGCACCGCGCGTCACGAGGCAGGCCACACCTTCCTCTACTGGGAGTACGGCGATACGCCCTCCTATGTCACGGTCGTCGCACGCGGCAACCACGGCGGCTACATGCAGCACGACGACAAGGAGGACACCCCGCTCTATACGCGCGAGGACCTGCTGGCACGCATCCGCACGTCACTCGGCGGCAGAGCCTGCGAGCTGATCTATTACGGCGAGGAGGGCGGCATTTCGACCGGACCGAGCGGCGACCTGCAGCAGGCGACCCGCACCGCGAAGATGATGCTCGGCTACTACGGCATGAGCGATGAATTCGGTCTGTCCGTCTACGACCGCGAGGAGATGCAATCCGGCGAGCTCGCTGCGAAGATGAACAATGCAGTCAACCGCATCCTCAGCGAGCAGCTCCTGCAGGCGCAGGCAATCCTCCAAGCCAACCGCGAGGCGGTCGACGCACTGGTCAAGTCACTGCTCGAGCAGGATCACCTCAACGGCGACGAGATCGACGCCATCCTTTCTGCCCATGCAAAGCGGAGGGTGAAGGACGTATGACAGACTCTGAAGTCCTTGTCATTCACATCTTTCTGTATTCCTCGTTGGCAATGAGTCTCATGGCGCTGCTGTTTCCGATATTCCGGATATGGCAGCGCAAACGGGGCTCCCATCTGCATGTTCACGCAGACACGTTGTTGATTGTCTCAGTCTTTGTGCTTCTGGCGACATGGGCAATGCGCTTTGCGGTGGGATATTACCGCATCATGAAGCCTGCCGAGAATGACGAGGTCAAGCTCTCGTGCTTTGAAGAGGTGTTCAACAGCATCGTGCATGCGCTGCAGACCTTCAGCATGGATGAGGATTACACGGAATATCTCACCGACGGCAGAGCCATGATCGCGGCGATCGGCGCATCGGAAAACCGTGTGACACTGTTCGGCGCGTTTACTGCCATTCTCAATACAGCAGCACCGATCCTAGGCGGCGCAGTCGTACTCAATATTCTGCTGAGCTTTCTGCCGCGCGCGAAGCTGTGCTGCCACCGTTTCTTCATTTTTGAGCGGCAGTATTTTTTCAGTGAGCTGAACGAGCGCGCACTCGCGCTGGCAAAGAGCCTCTGCGACAAGACGCAGTATCAGAAGGGCATGGAGAAATATCACCGTCCGCTCATTGTGTTCACCGATGCCTACACCGATAAGGACCAGGAGGAGAGCGCGGAGCTGCTCGAGGAGGCGCGCGCACTCGGCGCGATCTGCCTCAAGGAGGATCTGGTCAATATCATCAAGCGCCCGATCTTCAATTTCAAGCGGGAATATATCCTGATCGACGTCAACGAGCTGAACAATGTCCGCACGCTCGCGGAGCTCTCGGGCGAAAAGCACTGGAAAAAGCTCAAGCGCTCGGTCGTCCGCATTTTCTATCAGGACGATTCGTTCTCCGTGACGGAGCGGCAGATCATCGACGGCGTCTGGGAAAAATACACGAAGGTGAAGAGCGGCAGGCACTGGTCCTTCCGGCTGTCCGACTTTGTGCAGTATTACAATCTCTCCACGCAGGCGCGCTATGAGGTCAGAATCTCCGCGAACAAGCGCGGCATCTATGAGGGCGTCATCGCGGCGGCTGAGGAGCTGGGCGCAAAATCAAAGCTCAAGGAATTCGCGAAGCGCTCGGGCAGCTCCGATGCGGTCATCTCGTCCGCGAAGGTGCTCAGCGAGCTGATCTTCCCCGAGGGGCTGAAGGAGGAGGACTTTGAACGCTTCTCCAAGACGATCGACCGTGAGCGCGCACTGGCGGATATGCCCGCGATCCTGCGCATCCGCAGCTTCCAGCACATCATCTATCAGATGCTGCGCGATCTTCCGCTCTATCGCCCGCTCTTTGCAAAGGCCCCCGAAGAAGACGGCACGCGCACGCTCAATGTCGGCATCATCGGCTTCGGCGGCATCGGCATGGAAATGCTGCTCGCCTCCGCGTGGTTCGGGCAGATGAACGGCGTCAGGCTCGCATTCAATCTCGTCTCGGCGGAGGAGCCCGAGGTGATGATAAAGAAGCTCAACCGGCGCGCACCGGAGCTGCTGCATTCCGCATCCCCCGATGACCCGGTGCTGCAGATCTTCCGGAACGATACAGACCATTACGGCGACCGGTATTTCACCTTCCGCTGCGCCAATGCGGACGTGATGCTCGAGCCGCTGGACCGGATCATGTGCCGTGAATACATCTATCCGAAGCTCTCTGACTGCAAAGGCATCCAGCCCGATCTGCCGCAGCCCGTCGGGAACAGCGACGGGCATTCCCTGCTCGACTGCGACTACTATCTGGTCTCGACCGGCAAGGATGACCGCAATATCGAGATCGCAGAGCAGCTGCGCCGTGCGGTGACGATCCGCCGGATGAATCAGGGAACGGCTGAAGAGAAAAAAGAGACCCCGCTTGTCACCGTCGCCTATGTGGTCTACGACACCGACCTTGCCGAAACGCTGAATTCCCGCCCGTCCGACGGTGTCACCGAGCTGGTGGCGGTCGGCTCGAGCAAGGAAATATACAGCCGGCGGAACATGATGCTGACCGACTCGCGGCAGGCTGCGAGCGAGATGCAGAAGCTCTATAACGCCGTGCAGGATCAGAACGGCAAATCGCCGGAGACACAGGATCAGCGCACCGTCCGCACCAATGTGCGGGCACAGATGCACGAGGAAATGAAAAAGCGCAGCGGCGATATCTATAGCTGGATGTCCAGCACGGCGCGCGGCATGCACCGCAAGTATAAGGCGTTCTCCGTGTGGCAGTTCCTCATGCGGGACCCGCAGAACGCCGAAAGGTGCGAAACGCTCTGCAAATCGCTGCTCTTACCTGGCGAGATGCTCGGCGAACCGCATAAGGATGCGCTGCAGGTCTACATTGACGCGATCAAGGAGGATCCCATGATCGAGGCGGAGCTCACATGGCTGGAGCACCGCCGCTGGAATGCCTATATGCGCGCCTGCGGCTTCCTGCGCAGGATAAAGGGCGACAAGGACCTGATGCTGCGGCTGCACCCGATGATCGTCGAGATCAAGCCTGCCGGCTCAAAGGACAGCCGTCCCGATCTGCTCGATGATATTTCCAAGGACAAGGGCAACGATTACAAGAAATACGACAAGCCGCTGGAATAGCATATTCCGAACAGCGCGTTCTCCCCGAAAGAAAGGAGCAATTCCCTGCATGTATATACCGAAACCCATTGACTTAAGCGGCATTGAGCTGCCCGGGAGCCTGCTCGCCCTGACAGACCGCATCGCGGAAAACGTGCACGATGTCTGGGCGGCAGGGCGCATCGCCGAGGGCTGGACCTACGGCGCAGAACGCAATGACGCGCTGAAGACGAACCCCTGCCTTGTGCCCTACGCAGAGCTGTCGGACAGCGAAAAGGCATACGACCGGAACACCGCGATCGAAACGCTCAAGCTGATTCTCGCGCTTGGCTATGTGATCGAAAAGCCCGGGAGCGGGGAGGCAGAGCTGTGAACAAGGGCGGCGTGCCGGGCATTCTCACCCGGAAATGGTATCTTTATCTGACGGAATTTTTCGCGGGCATGGCGGTCATGGCAGTCGAGCTCGGCGCCAGCAGACTGCTCGCGCCCTATTTCAGCTCGTCGCAGATCGTGTGGACCATCATCATCGGCACGATCATGATCGCGATGGCGCTGGGCAATGTCTTCGGCGGGCGCTGGGCGGACAAAAACCCCGACCCCGCAAGGCTCTACCGCAGAATGCTGATCGCGGCGGTGTGGATCGCGGCGATCCCGCTGCTGGGCAAGCTCGTGATCGCGGGCGTCGCGGCGCTGCTGGTCGTCACGGTCAGCACGAATTTCCTCGTCTGGGCGGCATTTCTGACCTGTATGCTCGTGTTCGTCTTTCCGCTCTTTCTGCTGGGCACGGTCACGCCGTCGCTCGTGAAATACACGGTCGGCAGCCTCGACGACAGCGGAAAAACCGTCGGCACGCTCGGCGCGTTCAATACGGTCGGCAGCATCATCGGCACCTTCGTCCCGACCTTTATCTCGATCCCGGCGGTCGGCACGGCGGTCACGTTCCTGATCTTCTCGGGCGTGCTGCTGGTGCTCGGGCTCGCGTATTTCATCAGCGTGAAGAAATCGCCGGTGCTCTGCATCGTGACGGGCGTGCTCTTTCTGCTCTGCTGCTTCGGCTCGACCCGCCTGAGCTTTGCCTTCTGGGAGCATAACCTCGCCTATGAGGGCGAATCGGTCTACAACTATCTGCAGATGAAGGACGACGAGACCCGCACCGCACTCTCGACGAATGTGCTCTTCGGCGTGCAGTCTGTCTATGTGAAATCGGGCGCGCTGACGGGCATGTATTACGACTACGCGATGGCAGCGCCGCTGATGGCGTGCGAGGCGGACGCGGACAAGGATATCCTCGTGCTCGGCATGGGCACGGGCACCTACGCAAAGCAGTGCATGCGGTATCTCGACGGCGTGACCGCCGAGGGCGTCGAGATCGACGAAAAGATCACGGCGCTCGCGCACGGCTATTTCGATCTGCCGGAGGAGATCCCGGTCACGACCTATGACGGGCGCGCCTTTCTCAATGTCTGCGAAAAGCAGTACGATGTCATCATGGTCGACGCCTATCAGGATATCACGATCCCGTTTCAGATGTCCTCGAAGGAGTTCTTCACGCTGGTCGCGCAGCATCTCAAGGAAAACGGCGTCATGGTCGTCAACATGAACATGCGCTCCGACCGCGAGGACGGCATCAATCAGTGGCTCAGCGACACGATCTCCGAGGTGTTCTGCGACGTCTACACGGTCGATGTGCCCGGCGCGACGAACCGCGAGCTCTTCGCGACAAACGACTATCTGGCGCTGACGCGGCTCAGTGATAATATCGAGGGCATGGAGGAGAACAGCGAGCTGCGGCAGATGCTCGAGGCGCTGACCGCGGAGCTCTACCGTTATTTGCCGGGCGACCGCGTGCTGACCGACGACCGCGCACCGGTCGAGCTGCTGGGCATGCGCGCGATCGACGATATCATTTCCGACGAGCTCAGCTACTACAAGGAAGCCTTCCGGCGCGAGGGCATCGCGGGGCTGCTGAAATGAGCCTCGGAATCAACAACAGCCGCCGGTGAACGGTCTGCGGATTTATGAAAAACGACGAAATCTCTGAAAAATACCGCGCTTTCCCTTGACAATCACGGGAAAACGCGGTATGATATTGTCAGGCAGTTAGCTATTGCTAATATAAGAAAGCCTATGCAAACCGAAGCCGGAAAGGAGGCACTGCAATGGAGCCGGACAACGCGCACACGAACAGCCTGCACCGAACACTGCAGACGGTCTGCTCCGGCGCAGTCCTCGCCGGGCTGGAGGCTCGCTCCGGACCCGCTGTCTTCCCGGAGCCCGCACCGGTCACGCTGCTGCTCTGCACACAGGGCAGATATGAGCATCTCAACAGCCGCGGCGGCTGGTATATCGTCCCGGGCGATCTGCTGCTCCTGCGCGGCGAGCCGCACACGCTCCCGCCGGAATTCCACACGGGGCATTTTTCCGGCACGGCACTGGAGCTGCGAACGGCGCATCTGAAGGCGGCGCCGCAGTCACCGGTCAGCCGCCTGCTGACGGGCAGAGACCCGGTGCTCCGCATCTGTGCCGACACCGATGCTCTGCGCAGCACGCTCTCCTCCGCGGAGGGCGCGAAGGAAGCCGTTCACTGGCTCTGCGCGCCGCAGCCTGACGGTGCGCTGCAGCCGGTTCCGGGCGTCGCGCTCTCTCAGGTGCGCATTGCGAAGGACGCCCTTGCGATGCTCTGGGCGAACTGCAGCCGGCATATCCCGATCGGGACGCTCGCGGAGACGCTGCATGTCTCGACCACGCACCTGAAAAACAGCTTCCGCGCCGTTTACGGCACGCCGCTGTATTCCTATGTCCGCACGCAGAAAATGCTCGCCGCTGCCGCACAGCTGCGCAGCTCGGGGCACACCGTGCTGGAAATCGCCGGTGAATTCGGCTATGACAACGGCAGCAAATTTGCGCGTGCCTTCCGCACGGTCATGGGCGTGACGCCGCGGGAATTCCGCAGCAGGGACCGCGCAGAGATCGTGAGCGTGAACGGCGACCGGCTCGCGGTGCCGCCGCCGGTGCATTTCTGACGCCGCACACATCATCAAAAAGACCCCCGGAGCAGTTCCGTCTGCCCCGGGGGTCTCTGCTTGCCGATATCGTTTGCGGGGACAGTGTCCCTTAAGCGGGGCATGGGGCAGCGCCCTATTATCAACCCGTCGGAGACACCTCATCAAGCAGCGGCGTCGGTCGTCTGTGTTTCGCCCCTGACCTCCGCCTTTGCCGCGTTGAGTTGGTCGATCAGCGTATGATCGGTGAATACGGCGGTGCTGCGGTCATAGACCCCGCTGGTTGCCGTATCCCAGAGCACCGGGCACATGCCGCGCTCGAGCGCCGCCTTGCAGACTGACGTCAGATAGAGATGCACGACCTCCTCGGTGCGCCCCACTCTTGTCGCGCCGTATTCGCCGATGATGACCGGAATGCCCTTGTCCGCAAAGGTCGTCTTGACCAGATCCATGTTGTTGCGCAGCAGCGCCTGATCGGTCGGGCTGCCCCAGTTGGTCTGCATCTTGCCCCAGTTGGCGTCCTCCTCGAGAATGCAGAAGGTCGCGGGCGTGTAGTAGTGCACCGAAACGGCGCAGCGGTTCTCCGGGTCGTTCGGCATTTTGAATTCGGCATCGCAGGTCAGCTCGATATCGGTCGCATAGCCAGCGATCAGCAGATGCCGCTTTGCGTTGTTTCCGCCGCTGCCGCGCACGGTGTCAACGAATTTCTGGTTGATCTCGTTGAGCAGCGCGTATGCCTCCGACTTGCCGTTGCTGTTGCCGCCGTAGCGGTTCCACAGCGCATCCCAGCAGCCCTCCTCGTTGAGCGATTCAAACATCAGGTGATAGTCCTCATCCTTGAAGCCCTCGCTGATCTGCTCCCAGATGCGCGTGTATTTCGTCATGCAGTCGTTCTTCTTGTCAGCGTCGGCAAAATCTGTCCACCAGCCGCCGTCGTAGTGGATGTTGAGAATGACATAGAGCTTTGCCTCGAGCGCCCACCCGACGACCTCCTTCACGCGCGCCATGTAGTCGGGGTGGATCGTATAGTTTTCCTGCATCATGTTCGACCAAGCGACCGGCACGCGCAGCACACCGAAGCCCGCGTCCGCATAGCCCCGGATCGCCGCCTGCGTGATCACCGGGCTGCCCCATGCGACCTCGTAGTTTTTGACCTCCTTCGAGCTGATCCAGCTGCTGCAGGATTCAAAGGTATTGCCCAGATTGATACCGATGCCCATTTCCTGCACGACCTCGGCGGTCGTTTTGTCACCGGCACCGACCTCGCCGCCCTTTTTGTCTGCACATGCTGTCGCGCCCGCGGCACAGAGCACGGCGCTCATCGCCGCCGCGAGCAGTCTTTTCAGTGTTCTCATGTTCTTCCTCCCGGATTACCCCAGATTTGCTGACGGGGTATTGTATTTTTCGACAGTCCCGATCTCACCGGGCGCAAAGCTGTCCGTCCGGAACGGCGCGAGCGGCAGTCCGTTCATGCCGAAGACCGTGACCTCCGTATAGTTTGTCCACGCATAGCGCGCATAGCACGGCGCAGGGACCGTCCTTGCCGTCAGCGTGATGCGGTTCGGCTGCAGCACGGCATCCGCGGGACAGAATACGCCGTCCGCGCCCGCGAGTTCAAAGCCGGTCGGCTCGCCGCGGAGCTGAAAGCCCTCTGCCGCGTGCTCGGTCAGCACGGTGACGGCATTGCCGCAGACATAGCTCTGCACCGCGATCGGTGCGCACGCCTGCTCGGGTGTGTACAGCCCGTAGACCTCGCACATCGCCTGCAAAAACAGCCTGTGCCCGACCTGCGCCTTGTCGGTCGGGTGAATGTTGTCGAGCTCGCCGCAGTCGGGAATGACCGCAAGCCCGGTGTTGCGCAGGCGGCGGCAGACCCGCTGCTGTGCCTCGCGGATATAGCACCAGTGCTTTTTGTCCGGCTCGTGCAGATAGCGGAACATCGGCAGCTGCACATTGAGGAACGGCAGCTCTGCCTCGCCCCAGTCGCGCCGCCAGCAGGCGATCAGCGCCTCAAGCAGCGTTTCATAGGTCTCAGGGCGGTGGTCGTCCGATTCGCCCTGATAGAACAGAAAGCCGCGGAGCGTATACGGGCAGACGCGCTGCAGCAGCGTCTCATAGCAGCCGCAGGGGCGCGTTTCGTTCTTCGGTCCCATCGGTCCGGGATAGCGCGATTCGCCGAGCAGCTGCTGTGCCTGTTCCCATGTCGTCTCCGGGTGCGCCTCCATCAGCTTGCTGTATTCGCAGTACCAGCGGTCCTGATAGGCTGCGTATTCGTCAAAATCGCGGATATGCTCCTCAAGAGTCTTGCCCGCCATAGCGCGGTCATAGTCCTCGATGTAGGGTCTGATCGCGGCGTTCTGCTCGAGCACATCGCGCGAGACCCACGCCGAAGCGGAGGTGCCGCCCCAGTTGCAGCCGATCAGACCGACCGTGACGCCGAGCTTTTTTTGCAGCTCCAGCGCAAACCGGAGCCCGACCGCCGACCACGCGCCGGCGCTTTCCGGCGAGGCGGTGCTCCAGCAGGTGTTTCGCTCGACCGCGTCGAACCCCGCGTCGATGATGCGCTGCTTGGGGGTGTAGTAATACCGGACGCCGCAGTCGGGCGTGAGCGAATCAAGCAGTGCCGCGCCGTTTTTCTCGTTGCGGATCTCAAATTCCATGTTGCTCTGACCGCCGCAGAGCCAGACCTCTCCGATCGCGATATCGGAGAAGGTGATGACGACCGCGCCGCTCTGCACGGTCATGGTGAGCCCGTCTGCTGCGGGCATCGGCGGGAGCGTGACACGCCATTTTCCGCCGGAAACGGTGCCCGACGCGCTGTGCCCGCCGAGCGTGACGGTCACGCGCGTGCCGTCTTTGCCGTCGCCCCAGACTGCGACCGGCTTTTCTCTTTGCAGTACCATGTGATCGCTGAAGATCGCTGCTGCTCTCATAATGTACGATTCACCTCTTGAAAATGAGAAATGCGGAGGGAGAAGGTCGAAGTGAGAAGTGAGGAGTGAGAAGTGAGGAGTTGTTCCGTGACCCTGATTTCTGCCGCAAAACTAGGAGCACACAAGGGGCTTTCGCGAAGCGTGCGAAAGCCCCGTTCCAAATCATCCGCGCAAGCGGATACCGCTATTATTCTTTATTCTTTCCCCGGAGCCGCTGCCTCTGCGCCGCTGCCGAGGTCGGCGAGGGCACGAAGCGAACGGATCATGCCGCGCTCTGCCTGCGTCGACATGCGCAGACCGGTCTTGCACCAGATCGCGAAATGCTCGCAGTTGTTGCGGTGCAGCGAATAGGGCTCGGCAGCCCCGTCGCCGAAGCGGTCCGTGCCGACATGCGCCCGCGCCCGCTCCACGGTCTCCTGCGGGGAATAGAGATGATACTGCGCGGGGGTGTCGAGCGCCTGTGCGACGTTGACCTCCCAGTAGGCGCCGACATTCGGGCGGATGCTGTCAAGAAACGTGCGGATGATCTGCGAGCGCTCGAGCTGAATGCCGCGCAGCACGCGCACCTTCGGCGAAAACGCGACCTTGCCCGGCGTGCCGTACTGCTCCGGGAAGACCAGATAAAAGCAGTGCTTTGAGCCGCCGATGAACTCGGAGAAGGTCGTGCGCTGAATGATGCACCTGCCCTCCCTGTTGCGCGGCGAAAACTCGATGACCTCGTCGTCGGAAACATAGACCCCGTAGTGGTCGTAGGCGCCGCGCTCCACGCCGATGACGTCGCCCATTGCAGGCACGCGGAATGCCTTCTGCTCTGCGGCGAGCTCTTTGAGCCGCGCGCGCATTTTCTGTTCGCCGCCGTAATCGACGCAGACATTGCGCAGATCGAGAATGCGGCAGTTCCCCGCAAAGATATTCTTCTGCAGGCGGTAGATGCCCGCGGCGTCGACCGTTTCCCAGCAGTAGCGCCCGCCCATCGTCCTGTGGCGGCGGTTCGGAACATGCCTTGCCCCGCGCAGGGAATCCTTCGAGATTGTGCCGGAGCTGAGCCCGCGGAGAATCTCGCGGAGCTCGTCCTCGGAGCCGTGTGCGAGGCGGCGGTTCCCGTCAGCGGTGTCGATGATGCGGCAGTGCTGTGTGCGGTGCAGCCGCTGGAGCTTCAGACCGTTCTGCTCGGCGAGGGTGTCCCAGCGCTTTTCGCCGCCGAGCGTTTTTGCGCGGATATTGAACCGCGTCGGCTGCGGCGGCAGACCCTGCTGCTCACGGCGCTCGAGCGCCTCAAATTTCGCGAGCATATCCGCTTCCGAGCCGAACGCGATCCGGTTGTTGTCGCGGTCGAGGATGCGGCAGTGCGAGCGCTGGATGATATGCTGCTGGAGCCGGTAGCGCCTGCAGTGCTTGATCTCCTCCCACCAGTATTCTCCGCCCATTGTTTTCATATGCGGCTCCTTTCAGTCCTGACGCCGGTCGTCCACCGGCTGACTGCCTTTGTATTCCGTGTTCTCTTCGGCATAGACCTTAAGCACCTTGCCTGTTTCGGTTTCGATGATGAAATAAAAGCTGCTGCCGACCGGGTACTGCTCGGCAATGCGCTCCTCGGCGGCGAGGTTGACGGTGTCGTCGGTATAGGTGATGAGCCAGCCGCCCTGCTCCTCCGAATAGCTGTTGCCTGCGACGGTGCGGAGCACGATCTGCCACTGATCCGCGGGAATGCCGGTGTCGTTGACGATCGCCTGATCGTAGAGCAGACGCTTGCCGGAGCCGTTTTTGACCGTGAGCGTCTCAGTCGGGTCGGTGTGCGCCGCCATATACAGCAGGAACGCGCCCGCCGCAAGACAGCACAGCGCCAGAAAGCCCATCACCAGTGCGGATGCGGTGGACGAATTCTTCTGACCGGCGCGGCGGATGTGGTATTTGTCGCGGTCGCTGACGATGATCGGATAGCTCTCGCCGAGCACCTCGTCGGGATCGCCGAAGCGCCCGTATGCGAGTGCCTCGAGCATTTCGCCGTTGTAATAATAGCGGAACACGGGCGCGGTCTCGACGGTGCTGCGGTGTCCGCGGCTGCGGTTCTCCGAGAGATAGCGCGCATAGCCGATGCACTCGCCCTCGACCTCCTCGCCTTTGCCGTGCCCGTCCGTGAAGGTCGAGACGGCAGCGCGGATCAGAAAGAGCCCGCCCGAGGTAAAGAGCAGCCCGCCCAGCAGGATAAATGCCGCGGCAGAGCCGAGCCGGTCGACCAGCAGCATCGGCACGCAGACCGACAGCCCGATCAGCATAATGAGAAAGCCGGTGACGCGCTGTGAGCCGGGGATCCCCTGCACCACGGTCTCCGCCTCGGCGACCCGCCCGAAGATCATGAGCAGTCCCATTAACGCGATCATGCCGCCGAAAAGTGCGACAGCGATCGCCGGATGCCCGGTCATCGCCGCAATGATGACTGACGCAAAGCACGCGATCACGATGACCGAGCCGATGATCAGCTTTGCGGTGCCGCCGCCGCCCTGCTCGGGGTCGGGGCGGAAGGCATCGCGGAACGACTGCAGCTTCTGCCCGTAGAGATGCCTGCGGACGGTATCGCGTCCGTCGGGCGGCAAAAGCTGCTCCTCGCTGAAATAATAGAGCCGGCTGTCCGGGTCATGGCGCATGGCAGTGCCCTCCGTTATCTGGCAGCATCTGCGTCAAGCAGCGCATCGACGGCGATCTCCAGCCCGGCGACCGCCTGCTCCATGCCGCGCGCGGCTGCACGCAGCGCGACCGTGCGGGCGTCTCTCCGCTCTGTGGACGGCGGCAGCTCGGAGCCCTCCCCGGCGATCTTGTTTTCGAGCTCCTCCTCGGTGGCAGCGGGCTCCTCCGCGGCGACCTCGCCCGGCTCGGTGTCCTCCTCGGGAATCTGCTCGGAGAGCCGGTCAAGGAAATCGTCCAGTCTGGCGCGCATCCGCCCGAGCTCGTCTGCGAGAACGCGCGGGTGCACCGGCGGACGCTTCGGCGCCTCGCTCATGCGCTGGGATGCCGCACTCGCGCCGCCCTCGACGGCACCGCGCACGAAATCGCACATCGCGCCCATGACCTCCTCGAAATCCTGACGCATCTTGCTCAGGCTGTCCTCAAAGCTGCTTCTGTTGTTCTGCATGGTGATACTCCTTTCGGCTTTTGATGATGATATTGACGGGAATGCGGGTGTATTCGCATTGCTGTGCAGTGATTTTTGATGTGCTGCCGTTGTCAGTGCGGGGCGCCGGTGCCTTGTGTCACGCGAAATCGGGAGACGCCGCGAAAATGCAGCCGGAGGGATGTGCCGGCCCGGGCTCCGGGCAGCTTTTGAACACTCTCATTTCAGAAAAGCGTTCTTGTGATAAACCAGAATTAACAAGTTAGGAGGTAGCAGTGAGGAGTGAAGGTATGCGCTTCGCGCATGGATTGAAAACGGGGGGTGGCTCATGCAAAAGCAGTCGGGTTTGCAAGCAAACATCGACCCCACTCCGGAGTTCTGCCAATTCAGCGAAAGTGAAGGCACAACTCCTCACTGCTCACTGCTCACTCCTGACTGGACTTCCTACCTCCTACCTGCTCCTTCCTACCTGCTCCCTTTTTCGCTCCCTGCTTACTCCGTTTCCGCTTCGTCCTCCGCGTCTTCGCCGCCCGTCAGCGCTTCCAGCGCTGCTTCAAGCTGCTCCTCCGCCTTCAGCACGGCGTCGAGTGCCTCCTGGATTGAATCTGCCGCATCCGCAAGCTGACTGAGCGTCTGCGCGTCGGGCGGGTTGTCGCCCTCTGCGAGCGCGTCGGTGAAGTCCTCAAGATCGCTGTGCATCGCGGTCAGCGCGCTCTCGCTCTGCTCCAGACCGCCGTAGACCTGTTCGATGCCCGCGACCGGTGTGCCGGGCTCCGCCGCCTGCATCTGCGGCATGCCCGCCATGAGCTGCTGCATCGCGTCGCCGAGCTGGTCAAAGCCGCCCGCCGCGCCGATCGACTGGATCATGTCCTGCAAAGCGCCGAGCCCTCCGAATTCATCTGCCATTGAAAAATCATCCTTTCTGCTGTATATTGATTTGCAGTACTGCTGCATGATCGGAATATGAGATCAGCCTTCCTCCCGCCCGATGCGGTACTGCATGAAATTGCCGTTGCGGACAAAGCCGAATGCCGTGTAGAGCTTCACGCCCATGTCGGAGGCGGTGATCTGCACCGTGCCGCAGCCTGCCGACTCCGCATCGGCGATCACGCGGGAGAGGATCTCCGTCGCGATGCCCTGCCGCCGGAACCGCGGGTCTGTATACATGCTCGACAGCAGCCCGATTCTGCCGCTCGGGCATCCGAAATAGGGCGGCTTTTCGACGACCGACATGCCGCCGGTGCCGACGATTCTGCCGTCATATTTCGCAAGCCATCCGAAAAAGGTTCCGTCTGCCGTATGCCGTGTATAATAGTCACGCAGCGCCGGCGTGAGATCGACCGGGGAATTTGCCGCCGATTCACTCTCGCTGCGGAGCTGTGCGATGCGCAGTGCGATGAACTGCGGGAGCTCCGCCGCGGTCAGCCGCTGATACTGTATCTGCATCCGTGTCACCTCGCAATGCGCAGCTCGCCGCCGATGCGTTCAAAGCCGATCTGCATGCTGCGCGGGAAATATGCCGTGAGCGTGTCGCCGCACCATTCATAATAGGTGCCGTTCCACATGAGCAGGCTCTCGACGAGGATTTTGTGGTCGATGCCGCCGTGCAGCAGCGCGCTGCCGACCGCATCGAGAAATTCCTGCGCGTCAGCGGGCGCGGTGACGGCTTCGGGCAGCCCGGACACGGCACAGTATACCGCGCCGCCGCCCTGCTCCGTGCTGACACAGCAATACTGCCGCGGCGTGAGCACACATGCAGCCGCCGCGATGTCCGCCGCACGGATGCGGTCGGTGAGCTCGTGCGCGGAGCCGCGGAGCACGCCCGATTCCCACAGCTCGCCGAGCTGCCGGAGTTCATCTGCCAGACCGGTCAGGCGCCCGTCCGCATGGAGACCCGGGTCCCAGCCCCAGCGCCAGAGGCGGTTGTTTGCACAGCCGATGAGCTGCACCGGGAGGGCTGTCTGCCCGAAGCGGACCGTGCCCGCAGAGAGGTCGGTGACGGGCGTGCGGTCCTGTACGATCAGCTCCTGAAAGCGGCGCTGCATGACCGCCGACGGACCGGCACAGGCGGAGACGGTCTGCCTCCAGTCGCTGCGCCGGATCGGATAACCGGTGTCAAAGATGCTGTGCCTGCCGCCGGGTGCGGGCGGTGCAGGCGGGCGGAGAAAATCGAACAGCCCCATCGGCGCTCCCTCCCTTTCTCAGCAGGCAGCGCCCGCTTTTGTCTCTGCTTCGCCATTCTATATTATAATCCATCTTTCCCCGCTTGTCAAGGCATTCGGGCACGCGCAGAAACTTCCCTCCGGGCACAGGTCCGCGGCGGTTCCCGATATCAGACAGGAGGGAAGCACGCATCCGGAACAACAGCCGTACAACAGCAGAAAATGCAGCAGGACAACAACCGGACAAATATCTGTAATATGAACAAAATATGTACACATTGTCCACCAAACCTGCGTTTTCTGAATTGCCGCGTTATAGGCTGTGTGTTATAATGGTTATAACCCAGAGATTTGGGCGACAGAAAAAAACAACCAAGGGGGATTATTATGAAACAGTCTCTTCTCAAGGCGGCAGCGGCGCTTTCGGGCGCTGTCATGCTCTGCGTCTCCGTGCCGTTCACATCGGTGCCGACTGCCGGTGCGGCAGGCAATGTGTCGATCGACACCTCCACGCAGTACCAGATCATCCGCGGCTTCGGCGGCATGAACCACCCCGAATGGCAGAGCGTCAACACGCAGTACGGCGCCAGCGGCGACATGTCCGCGGCATGTGTGCAGACTGCCTTCGGCAACGGTGACGATGAGCTCGGTCTCACCATCCTGCGCATCTTCATCAGCGACGACTCCAACGCGTGGAGAAACGCCATTCCGACCGCGCAGCGCGCACAGGCACTCGGCGCCACGGTCTTTGCGACGCCGTGGAACCCGCCTGCCAGCATGCGCTCCAACGGCTCCGGCGGTCCGAGAGGCGGTCAGTACGTCCTCAATAACGGCGCCGAGGGGCAGTACGCCAAGCACCTCAACGACTTCATCAAGTACTGCGAGGGGCAGAACGTCCACCTCAATTCCGTCTCCGTGCAGAACGAGCCGGACTGGTCGGGCGAGTGGACCTACTGGACACCGGACCGCGCGGCAAACTTCATCGCGAACTACAAGGACGCGACCGTCGGCGGCACGAACACCAAGCTGATGTCGGCAGAATCCTTCTCCTACAGCAAGGATTACTACGATGCAGTCCTCAAGAATTCCAAGGCACTTGCGAACTGCGACCTCTTCGGTACGCACTTCTACGGCACGCAGGCAAATGCGATGCACTACGACCCCGTCATCAATTCCGGCAAGGAGATCTGGATGACCGAGGTCTATGTCCCGAACAGTGACGCGAACTCCGCGGACAAATGGGATCAGGCGCTGCAGGCGGCAGAGAACATCCACAACGGCATGGTGCTCGGCAACATGAGCGCATATGTCTGGTGGTACATCCGCCGCCAGTACAGCTTCCTCTGGGATGACGGCAGAGTCTCCAAGCGCGGCGCGGTCATGGCGCAGTATTCCAAGTGGGTGCGCCCGGGCGATTACCGCATCGCAGCAACGGCAAGCCCTGAGTCGAATGTCCTCATCTCCGCCTACAAGAACGACGACGGCGATGTCAAGGTCGTTGCGATCAACAAGGGCGGCAGCACGGCGACCGAGAACTTCACGCTGTCCAGCGGCGAGAAGATCTCCGAAATCTCCGCATGGCACTCCACCTCGAGCGAGAACTTCCGCTCGTGCAGTGCCCCGAGCTACAGCGACAGCAGCTTCACCGCGCAGCTCCCGGCACAGTCGGTCACGACCTTCGTGATCAGCACCGGCGAGGCAGAGCCCGATCCGAACGGCTATCTCTTCCACTACACCTTCGAGAACAGCACGGACGGCTTCTCCGGACGCGGCGGCGCATCCGTTGCGGCGACAAGCGCACAGAAGTATGACGGCAGCCAGTCGCTCGCAGTCACCGACCGCGGCTCCACATGGCACGGCGCGACCCACACGATGCCCGGCAAGCTCAAGGCGGGCGAGACCTACAGCTTCAGCGCGGTCGTGATGCAGGATACCAACGCCTCCGAGAAGATGCACTTCTCGGTCGAGTATAAGGACGCGAGCGGCGAGACACAGTATGACAAGATCGCGACCGAGGTCGTCACGAAGGGCGACTGGGTACAGCTCGCCAACACCGCCTACACGATCCCGGCGGGTGCGACCAACGTCCAGTTCTACTTCGAGACGGACGGCGACACCGGCACGACGGCGAACTTCTTTGTCGATGAGGTTATCGCCGCACCGGAGGGCACCGTGATCGACGGTCCGAAGGCGATCAGCTTCCTGCTCGGCGACATCGACGGCAACGGCAGGATCAACGGCGCCGACCTCACGCTCTGCAAGCGCATCCTGATCGGCAAGCTGAATGACGCGGCTGCGAAGAAGGCGGCGGACGTCACGCAGGACGGCCAGGTCACAACGGCGGATGCTGTCTGGTATGTCAAGTATCTGACCGGACAAATCAAGGAGTTCGGGAAGAGCAGCACTAATACAGTTGTCACGCAGCCGGATGAACCCGATCAGCCGCAGTACAACAGCGGCAGGCTGATCTCCGAGTATACGCCGGTCGTTGCGGCACAGATCAAGCAGACCGAGAGCAATTCAGACCGCCAGAAGCAGGGCGGCAGACAGTACGGCACACTGGTCGACGGCAAGTATTACTCCGAATTCTGCAAGCGCGACAAGCCCTATGTCGTGCTGCTCCCCGCAGGCTACACCGAATCCAAGAAGTATCCGGTCATGTATGTCATGCACGGCTACTACGAGAACCAGGACCGCATGTGCAGAGTCGGCAACGACACGCAGAACGGCATGACCACGGTCGAGATCGTCGGCAACGCGATCGCGGCGGGCGAGGCAGAGGAAATGATCCTCGTCTTCCCGTACATCTACTCCAGCCAGACGCAGGACAATGTCTCGGGCATGGACAACGCGAACAATCAGGCATACGACAACTTCGAGAAGGTGCTGATCGACGAGCTGATGCCGCTGATCGAATCGAAGTACAGCGTCAGGACCGGCAAGGAGAACACCGCAATCACCGGCTTCTCGATGGGCGGCAGAGAGTCGCTGAACATCGGCACCAAGCACGCGGATATCTTCGGCTATGTCGGCTCGATCTGCGCAGCACCGGGCGCATCCCCGGTCTTCAAGTGGGCAAATGAGGAAGCGGCACCGCGCCTGATCCTCATGACCGCCGGCAGCAATGACCAGACGGTCGGCACAACGCCCTCGGGCTATCACAACAGCGCGACCTCCGCGAACTGCCCGCACATCTGGCACTATGTCGAGGGCGGCTACCACGGCGACAACTGCATCCGTGCCCATCTCTACAACTTCGTGCGCGCTGCATTCAAGGCATAACACCGACAGCCCCGCAGTGCGCTCTGCATCCTCTCATATTCCGAAAATGTCCGTGCGGAGCTGTACGGACATTTTTGCCCGCAAAGCGTGAACAAGATGTGGACAAGATGTTTCCGTTCTGTGATTTTTTCGTGTATTTCGTCCACTTTATCTACGCTTTTCGCATTGAAACAAGACAGGACTGTACGCTATAATAAAACTAGACAGATGACCGATTCGGCAGGATGTACTGACAACCCAAAGGCTTCATTCAGGCGGCGATTTTGTCACTGTGAATGCAGACAACCCCGGCGCAGAGCTGCTCCCCTTCGCGGCAAAGCAACAGGGTCCGGATGCGGACACGGCAGACAAAATATCGCCTGATGGACATATAACTACATGCACCACGCAGAAAATGAAACGGGGGAAAAACATGAAATTTAAACGGGTGGCAGCAGCCTTGACGGCGATCGGCTGCTTCGCAGCATCGATGAGCACTTTGCCTTCGTCCTTTGCGCAGGCAACAGAGTTCGTCAACAACGATTTTGAGGTGAACTACGACGGCTGGTATGCAGATTCGCCTGAGTTCACCGCACAGATCGAAGCCATTGAGGGAATCGGCGCAAACGGTTCCCGCGGCATGAAGATTTCCGAAAGAACTGCGATCACTGACGGCGCAGCTTCGGAAAAGGGCTTTTACCTCTACGGCGGGCAGACCTTCAACTACAATGTCTCGGTCTTCAGTGAGTCTGCGGAAACATTCCGCCTTTCCCTGATGACGCAGGATATCGACGATCCGGAGCAGAAAACCGAGGTCGAGCTCGTCTCCAAGAAGGTCGCGGCAGGCAAGTGGACCACGCTGAGCGCATCCTATGCCGCACCTGTGAACAGCGGGCAGTTCCGCCTTCTCCTTACGACCGACAGCACGGCTGACTTCGTGTTTGACGATGTGGTCATCACCGGTCCGACAACTGCCAAGGCAGCAGCCTCTGACAAGGGCCTCAAGGATATGCTGGTCAACTTCGGCATCCGTTCGGGCAACATCCTCAACGGCACGACCGTGAACAACAATACGATCAAGGACATTCTGCTGAAGGACTGCAACGCGATCGAATGCGAAAACGAGACGAAGCCGGATGCAACGCTTGTGCAGAACGGCTCGACCAACTCGGATATCAAGGTCAGATCCAACAGCTTTGCTGCGATCGCTGACTTCTGCGTTCATAACAACCTTGGATTCCGCGGCCACACGCTGGTCTGGCACTCCCAGACTCCGCAGTGGTTCTTCAAGGACAACTTCCAGGACGGCGGCAACTGGGTCAGCGAGTCCGTGATGGAGCAGCGCCTTGAGAGCTACATCAAGAACATGTTTGCAATGTTCGCCAGCACTTATCCGAAGCTGAACCTCTACGCCTATGATGTCTGCAATGAGTGCATGAACGACAGCAACGGCGGTCCGCGCAACGGCGGCTACGGCAACGGCGCTTCTCCGTGGGTTCAGATTTACAAGGACAATCACTTTATTGATTCGGCGTTCAAGTATGCAAGAATGTATGCACCGAAGAGCTGCCATCTCTTCTACAACGACTACAATGAGTTTGCAGGCTTCAAGCGCGATGCGATCCTGACGACCGCGAAGCGCATCAAGGCAGCCGGCAACCTCGACGGCGTCGGCATGCAGTCCCACATCGGCGCAGACCCGAATGCCGGCTGGGACGGCGAAAACAACTACCTCACCGCAATGAAGATGTATCTGCAGGCAGGTCTTGAGCTCCAGGTCACCGAGCTCGATATCAGCCGCAAGAACCACAACAACGAGTCGGATCAGACCAAGAGATTCGTCAACATCTACAAGACTGCAATGGACTGGAACTCTGATGCCTCCCACACCAGCAGAGTCACTCTGCTCCAGGTCTGGGGTCCGAACGACAACAACACCTGGCTCGGCAGCGGCACCTATCCGACCCTCTACGACGGCAGCAACCAGCCGAAGGCTCCCTACACTGCACTGACGCAGCTCGTTCCGCAGTCCCAGTGGGGCGACGGCACGAAGTTCAGCGATGACTTTGTCCCGGTCGAGCCGGATCCGATCGAGCCGGATGCTGACGGCTACTGGCTGCACGCAACCTTCGAGAACGGCACCGACGGCTTCGGCGCCCGTATCAGCGGCGAGTCTGTTTCGTCCTCCTCTGCACAGGCTTATGCAGGCTCCAAGTCCCTGTATGTCACCAACAGATCGGCTGCCTATGAAGGCGCAGCGGCATCTATCAGCTACGGTCTGCTCGAGGCAGGCAAGGCATATAGCTTCAGCGGCGCTGTGAAGCTCGCTTCCGGCTCCGCAGACGTGCACTTCACCATGCAGTACAACGACGGCGAGACTCAGTACGTAAAGATCGATACGCAGACTGTGACCAGCGACAGCTGGGTCCAGCTCTCCAACACGGCATTCAAGGTCCCGAACGGCGCTTCCGACATCAAGATCTACTTCGAGTGCGACGACGAAGACGCCAGCTTCTATGTTGACGAAGTGATCATCGCTCCGGAAGGAACGAAGATCGAAGGTCCGGGCAAGGGCAAGTCTCTGCTCATCGGCGACGTGGACTGCAACGGCACCATCAACGCAGCAGACCTCACCCTGCTCAAGCGCGGCATCAAGACCGGCAAGTGGGCAGGCAGAATCGAAGAGCTCGCAGCAGACGTTGACCAGAGCGGCGAGATCGATGCAACCGACGCACAGCTCCTCCGCGATTTCCTGATCACCAAGATCAAGAAGTTCCCGGTCGCAGAGCGCAAGGTCGACTTCAGCCAGATGGAGCAGATGTTCCAGGGCGTCAGCCTCGCAAAGAGCTGGAAGATGGACAACGAGAACAACCCGCTGACCACCCAGCGCTTCGGCGCAGACCCGGGCTGGCTCGTCTACGACGGCAGACTCTATGTCTACACCACCAATGACGCATTTGAGTACAACGGCAACTCCATGAAGGAAAACTCCTACAATTCCGGCACCATCAACTGCGTCTCCTCCGCTGACCTCGTCAACTGGACCGACCACGGCGCGATCCCGGTCGCAGCCAGAAACGGCAGAACCACCAACGGTGTTGCCAAGTGGGCAAGCAACGCATGGGCACCGGATGCCTGCTGGAAGATGATCGACGGCAAGCCGAAGTTCTTCCTCTACTTCGCAAACAACGGCTCCGGCGTCGGCGTGCTGACGTCTGACAGCCCGACCGGTCCGTTCATTGATCCGCTGGGTCATGAGCTCGTTTCCAAGTCCAACACCCCGAACATGAACGACGTTGTCTGGATGTTCGATCCGGGCGTCTACTATGACGAGGCAACCGATGAGGCTTACCTCTGCATGGGCGGCGGCGTCGACGGCAGAGACAAGGCAAACCCGAAGACCGGCAGAATGATGAAGCTCGGCAAGGATCTGATCTCTGTCGACACCACAACGGTCAAGGTCACCGAGAACCCGTATCTGTTCGAGGATTCCTCGCTGATCAAGATCGGCAACACCTGGTATTACTCCTACTGCGCAAACTGGAATGTTCCGGGCGGCACCAACATCAACGGCGTCTCCTTCGGCAACGCGGACATTCTCTATATGTGCAACACCAATCCGCTCGGTGACTGGGGCTCCAGCCAGCTCAAGGGCAATGTGTTCAAGAACACCGGCTCGCAGGGCCTTGACAACGGCGGCAACAACCACCACTCCATCATCATGTTCAAGGATCAGTATTATGTGCTGTATCACTGCCGCAAGCAGGAGATGCGCATGGGCGTCAACGGAGGCTCCGGCTTCAACTACCGCTCCACGCAGATCAACAAGGCAGACTACAACGCATCCACCGGTCAGATCACCTGCAAGGGCTCGATGGCAGGCGTCGATCAGCTCGAATACCTCAATCCGTTTGAGACTGTGCAGGCAGAGACGATGGCACAGCAGGCGGGCATCGAGATCAGCGGTCTGAGCAACACCGTCGTGACGAACATTCAGACCGGCGACTGGATCAAGCTCAAGGGCGTCGACTTCGGCACCGGCTGCAAGAGCCTGACTGTGAAGGTCAAGTCCTCTGAGGCAGCGGCGATCAAGGTCACGACCGGCGGTCCGAGCGGCGATGCATTCGCGTATGTTGAGATTCCGGCAGGCACGAACGGAGAGATCACAGTGCCGACGCTGAATGTCAGCGGCGTGAAGGATGTCAGCTTTGTCTTCAAGGGCAGCTTCGATTTCGACAGCTGGAAGCTGAGCTGAGCCGCACAGTGTATCAAGGGGATACACACCATGAAATAGGTTGAAACGGGTTCCCCGGTTCAATATAATTTCTTCCCCCCAATATTGAAGCCGCAGTCCTTGGACTGCGGCGCTTTTTTTTCGCAATTTGCACAAGACCGGCCAATTTCAGACTCGTATGAATAGGAAGTACCCCCCGTATCGAAAAAAATGCAGAGACGTTCCGTAAAAATCGCCCGTTTTTTGCAATGCTATCTGATGCGAAAGTTCGTTTGTTCTGCGAATTGACAAGCGCAGCAGCAAAATGGTATAATCATATCAGACCGAACGGCACCCAGGACCGCATTCGGCAAATCAATACGCAGGAGGACGACAATCATGGGAAAACAGATGAGTCAGGCAGTGCAGGATGTGACCGCTCTGCTGCAGATGCTCGTGGACGGATTCAAAAGCGGAGCAGTGCAGCAGAAGGAGGGTCAGACGCCGGAACAGGCAGTTAAATGCTTTATCGACGACTGCGTCAATGGAGTTGCCGCCGCGCGCCATGTGAATCGGTCAACGGTCAGCGCAAATGTCACGCGCGGGATGGGCTACAGGTCGATTGCGGACTTCCGGCGCGATCTGACGGATTTCCTTTTGCAGAGCAGTGACAAACTTGTGCAGAATGCAGTGAAGCACAAAAACAACAACACGACTGCATCCGGCGGAGCGGTCCAGAAGCTGCTCGAGGAGATTCGCAGCACACTGTAACAAACACCCCCGGCAGATCAACCGTCTGCCGGGGGTATGCTGTTATGCCTCACCGTGAACATTCGCAGGGAGGACCTTGCGGAACTGATTCGGCGTCAGACCGGTCTCGCGTCGGAACTGCCGCAGGAAATAGTTGTCCTCGCGGTAGCCGCACTGCGCGGCGATCGCCGAGACCGAGAGCTGCGTGGTCAGCAGCAGATATTTCGCATAGCTGATGCGCGCGTGGATGCAGTCCTGATGATAGCTCACGCCGAAGAGGGTCTTGTAGCGCGTGCGGAAATAGCCCTCGCTGAAGCAGAGAATGCGGCAGCAATCCTCCGCAGAGGGCTGCTCCTCGAAGTCGTGATAGAGCCGGATGCGCAGCCGCAGCAGCTGCAGATCGTCGGAGGTGTAGGCGGGCGGACGCACCTGCTTCATTTCGTCGGTGACCGCCGCGAGAATCGCCTCGGGCTTGATGCCCTCCAGCGCATACTGCTGCGCGGTGATGCAGAAGGAATCGGGGACCGTCGTGATGAACGCCTCGTCGGAATAGAGCAGATAGACATGCAGCAGCTCACTCAGCTCGCTGACCGCCTTGTCCGTATATTTTCCGATGCCCGCAATGACATAGCAGCCCTGCGCGGGCAGCCCGCAGAACATCTGCCCGATGCCGCGGACCGCACTCTGCATCGCGTCGGCGACCGCCTTCGCAGCGGCGATCCGCTCGGATTCGGTCTGCAGATGGAGCTCCGTCTGCGTGTAGGACGACCGGAGCGTGAGCAGCAGCATCTGCTCCTCGGGTGCCGCATGGGAGATCGCCGCGGAGAGCTCCCGCAGAAATGCCGTCGGTCGGAGCAGACCGGTCACGCTGTCGTAGGAGCCGGAGCCGTTGCGCCGCCGGATGAGATACTGGATATCGTTCTTCATGCGCAGGAATTCCAGCCCGTTTGAGACGCCCTTGAGCCAGTCGCGGTAGATCGGGTCAAAGCAGTCGGGGTGGTCATAGCGCAGCACATTGAGCCCCATCAGCCGCTTGCGGAAAAAGAGCGGCGTGAAGTAATACGCACACGGCGGTCCGTACATCATCTCGGAGAGCTGCATCGGCGTGCAGGTCTTCATCGGCTCCTCCTGCCGCCAGCCCGCGATGCTGCGGAAGGAGAGCCGGTCGTTTTCCATGCTGCAGTTCTCGTCGGTGTGCCATTTCTCAAAAAGGCAGAGCTGAATATCAGAGGCATAGCGCACGAGGAAGAGGTGCCTGGTCATCTCCGCGATGAATTCCTCGAGCGATTCGCAGAGCGTGAGCCGCATCTCCATATTGCTGTAGGAGGTCCAGTATTCGTGGTTGATGCGCGTGCGGATCCAGTTGAGCTCGCTGTTGATGACCTCCGGGTCGGCAGAGCAGCCGCAGCTCGCGCCGGCGACCCATGTGCCCTGCGGGCTCTCAAAGGGATGCGTCGGGTCCTCGAGCCGCAGGACCGCCTGAATGCCGAGCTCGGAGCGGTTGCGCTGATAGGTCGAGAGCAGCGGCGTGTGATAGATGCGCTCGTTGACGTTTTCATAGCCGGTGACGGCGAGGTCCTCGGGCACGCGGATCGGGCTGACCGCGAGCGCATCGAGCAGACCGAATGCCATATAGTCGTTGGCGCAGACCAGCGCCTGCGGCAGCGGGTATTTGCCGCTGATATAGTCCTTGGCGAGCTGGTCGCCGGAGGTCGTCCAGAAGTCGCCCCAGTGCACGCGCTCGGGCTCGAAGGTCAGCCCGTGCTGCTCCAGAGCACGCCGATAGCCCTGCACGCGGTCCTCTGCGGCAGGGTTTCCGGAAAAGCCTGTGAGAATGTCGATGTTCGTGCAGCCGTGCTTCTCGATCATGTGCGAGGTGATCTCAAACATGTCGTTGAAGTCGCTGGTGTTGATGAAGGTCGCGTTCGGCAGATCGAGCTCGGGAGTATACATCGAAATGACGATCAGCGGCAGATCGAGCCGCTTTTTCAGCGTGCTGAACATGACCCCCTGCAGATGCTTGTTGGTGAAGGACTCGGCAATCAGAATCAGACCGTCGAGCTCGGGCGAGAGGATCAGCTCGTAGATGCGGTTTTCGGTGAAGAACTCCTTGTAGTCACGGTCATTTTCGTCATAGGGATTGTAGATATTCGTGATTACAGCAATATCAATGTTGTGCGCCTGCGCTGTCGCGATGATGCCGTTGAGGATCTGGCGCTGCTCAATACTGCTGGCTTCTGCCGCAATCACACCGTATATTTTCCGTTGCTTCATATCTTCCCCCACACTTGGACGGCGTTTTTTCTCTTTGTCCCTATTATAATATATTTCCGCCGAAAAAGCAAGCGATTTTTACGGATTTGTCAATTTTCACATGCAGAAAGTCCCCTTTTCGGGGACTTTCTGTAACTGCTATGAAGGATTTGCGAGCATTTCGAGCAGCGCGGCAAGGTCGCTGCTGTCGAGTGTGCCGTCGCCGTCCATATCGGCGAGATTTTTGCCGTTGGGGGTCGGCTGCGTGATTGCACTGTCCTCGGCGAGATACCGCGCAAGCAGCACCGCATCGCCGATATTTGCCGTGCCGTTTTCGTCCAGATCGCCGGTGCCGAAATCGAAGACCGGGAGAATCGCGAGTGCGCCGTCCTCTGCAGCAGCCGATTCCCAGAATATCCAGCAGACACAGGCGTTTTCGATGCGCGGGTCGGTGCGCAGCCGTTCCGCAAGCGCATACTGCTCATCCAACGGGAGATCATCCCGCACGCCGTATTCTGCGATGATCGCCGCACGGCTTTCCGGCGATTCGTCGTACAGGGAGAAATCCAAGCCGCCGGGCTCGCCGTACTGATACGCGGTCACATAGAGCGCGCCGATCAGTTCCATCGGGCTTTCGGGCGATTCTAACAGATCGAGCAGTGCCTGCTCCTCACAGCCGGTTTTCTCCCGCATTGCCTGCCAGCCGCCGCAGACCTGCACGACCGCATATTCCGGCGTCCGGAGGTCCGGCGCCCAGCTCGAGAGAAATTTGTCGGCGAGCGAGCCGAGAATGCCGCCGTCATAGCGCGTGACGTATTCGCAGATATCCTCGGACGAGCGAACGGTGACGCACAGCGGCGCATCGCTCTCAAAAATGTCCGCGCCGCCCGGATAACTCACCGGCAGCCCTGCAAGCGTCCCGGGCATTTCCGCCGGGAGCCTGACAACAAAGCCGAAGAAGTACATCCATTTGTTATAGCACATCCAGCCCCGCTCGCTGTCGTGCACCTCGACCATGCTTTCCCATCTGATCCGCCGCAGAACGCTTTTCATGTCAGTCGCCTGCGCGGTCGTTGCAAGCATTCCGAGCGCCAGCGCCGCGCCGACACATGCCGAAAGAAAACGCTTCATCTTCATAAAAATCCCTCCCGCTCAGTTCGCAAGCAGCTCGAGCAGCGCAGCAAGGTCGGCGCTGTCGAGTGTGCCGTCGCCGTCCATGTCCGCGAGATTTTTGCCGTTCTGCGTCGGCTGCGTGATCGCATTGTCCTCGGCGAGATATCTTGCAAGCAGCACCGCGTCGCCGATGTTCGCTGTGCCGTTTTCGTCGATATCGCCCGTGCCAAAATCGTAGACCGGCAGCACGGAGATCATGCCGTCATCGGCGCCGGATGTCATGATCTCCCACGCGATCTCTGCGCTGCTGACGCGCGGGTCGGCGCGCAGACGGTCGCGCAGGTCATACAGATTGTCAAGGTAGACAATGTGCGCCGCCGCATCGTTGGGCTGATCCATGTTGCAGTAGTAATGCTCTCTGCGCATAGACCCGACATCCTCCGGCGGCGGGGTCAGACCGTATTCCGCCTGCACGGCTTCCCATGCGTCCGGGTCGTCCGTCTCCATGACGACGTCAATTCCCATGCAGTACCCGTAGCTGCGGGCGGTCACATACACCGCACCGATCAGCTCAAATGCGCTTTCGGGCGATTCAAGCTCATCCAGCACCTTCTGCGCGGTTTCTGAACTCCACCCGCTCCAGAACGGCGCAGGCACCGTCATCACGGCAAATTCGGTCGTCTGATACTGCGGCTGCCAGCCGGAAAGGAGATCGCCGACCGACCCGAGAATGCCGTTGTCCCAGCACTGCACATATTCGCAGAATTCCGCCGCCGAACGCAGCACCGCACGCGCAGGCGCCGATTCATCCCACTCGATGCCCGGATGCGTCACCGGCAGCCCCGCCACGGTCTCGGGCTCCTCCTCCGGCAGCCGCACCAGAAATCCGAAGAAATAGACGCTTTGCTCAAAGCAGCGCCAGCCCTTTTCCGGGTCGCGCTCCTCATGCACCGCCCAAGGGCTGGTGCGCCGCAGAACGCTTTCCATATCGGTCGCCTGCGCGGTCGTTCCGGGCATCGTGAACGCCAGCGCCGCGCCGACACATGCCAAAAGAAAACGCTTCATCTTCATAAAAATCCCTCCGTTCACATATCTGAAACGAGATTCCAAAAGGGCGGCGCCCCCAATATCATCCCTCTGTCTCACATCGAATAATTGAGCTCGGGCAGTGCGGAGCGGATCTCCGGGCGCGCCTCGAGCTTCGCGCACATGTTCGCGAGTGCCTGCCAGATCTTCGTGCGGTCACCGTCGGCGGGCGGATTTTCCAGCGCCGTCACGATCTCCCAGTGCCCGACAAAATATTCCAGTTCGCCGTATTCCGCGTAGTCGGCGGGGTCGGGCGTACAATTTGCTTCAAATTGCACCAGAATGCGAATTTCGCCAAACGGCAGCTCGCCGACGGCGTCCTCCTCACACCAGACCAGCCCGACCAGCGTCAGCGCGCTGTCCGCCGCGATCGCCCGGATGATCTCCGACGCATCGTATGCGGTGCCGCCGCTTGCCTGCGTGAATTTCAGGTCTGTGCCGCCGACCGACGCCATGCAGAGCGTCTGCCCGTCCCTCTCGGATTCCGCCTTCAGCCGCTGCAGCTCTGCGGCCGGGTCCGTCACCGGAGATCGCGGGTGCATGCCGGAATCGCCGTAAACACGCAGGAAATCCGACACGCGCTGCACCGTGCAGGCATTCGCATCGTCTGACGGTGTGCATGTGCCCGCGGCCAGCGTGACCGGATGCCCGCCGATCTGCTTTGTCCGCAGTGATTCGGGGTCGCCGCAGAGGAAGGCGACGCCGTAGGTCTGCCAGCTTTCGATATATCCCCCGACCGCCTCGCTGTACCGGAACACGGACTGCCGACCGGCTTTCAGCTCCTCAATCACGGCTTCGGGGTCGGCGCCGCGGCTGTCAGGGATATCCGTGGCTGTGGTCTCCGCTGCCGATGCGGTCTGTGCGGTCGTCTCCGATGCGGTCGCGCTGGGCTCGGTTCTGCCGGTCTCCGGGATGACCGTGCCGGTCACGCGCGCGGAATCGGCGGTCTGCGGCGGCTCGGCAGTGCCGGTCGCGGTGTCCGCCGTAGTCTCAGCGGCGGTATTTTCGATGGTATCTGCGGTGCTCTGGGTTGTCTGCGCTGCAGTCTCGGCTGCGCTTTGGAGCGGCCCGGGCGCCGCATTGTGCAGTGCGAGCATCACGCCGACCAGCACGGCGACACATGCCGCTGAGCCGCAGACCGCCATCACGCCCGGCAGCCAGACCGTCCGGGTGCTGCGCTCCTCCGCTGCGGACGAAGCCGCACCAGCGCCGGGCAGGTCGTCCGCAGCGGCAAGATCAAGCCCCTCTCCGTCAAAGAGCTCGTCTGCAAAGCGCGCGGGCATCAGATCCATGAGTGCGAGCATCCCCTGTGCGGTCTGCCCGGTGATTCCTCCGTTCACAGCAATCCCTCCTGTTCCAGATAGCTGCGCAGCCTGTCACGGGTGCGCTTCAATATGCTTTTGACCGTATTTTCGCTGATTCCGTATTGCCGGGCGATCTCCGCGACGGAGTGCATCGCCCAGTAGCGCTGCATGAAGAACACGCGCGATTCCTTTGACTGCTGGGCGAGAAATGCGCTGATCGCATCGGCGAGGGCACGGCGGTCGGCTTCCTGCTCGACGCTTTCGGGCGCGGGAATACACTCCGCGAGCTCCTCCAGATTGAGGCGCAGGGCACTGCCGCCGCGCTTGCGGGCACCGGCGCTGCGCAGGCGGTCGGTCGCGATGCGGCGTGTGAGTGCGCAGAGGTAGGCGGGGAGGCTGGCAGGGCGATCCGGCGGGATGTGCTGCCATGCGCGTAGCAGTGCGTCGTTGAAGGTCTCCTCCGCATCCTGCGGGTCGCCGAGCAGGCGCTGCGCAAGACTGCGGCAAAGCGTGCCGTATTTTTCGGCAGTTTCTTTCAGCGCGGATTCATCCCGCGCAAAATACCGGTCGAGCAGCGCCCGGTCGTCCATTGCGATCACCCCCTGTTCGGCGGAATGAGAAGTGAGAAGTGAGAAGTGAGGAATGAGGAGTTTCTGACGCGGGCAGGGCTTGGGGCGCCATGCCCCATTCTGAATCATCGCGAAGCGCAGTTTTGCAGTGCAAAACTGCGCAGTTTGCTCGCAAACATGCGATACCGCATTTCTTCTTTATTCTTTTCCCCGCCCCTCCCTCATCGGCAGAAGTGAAAGAGCCGGAACAACTCCTCACTCCTCACTTCTCACTTCTAACTCGCCCCCCTCACTCTTTATGACGAAAAAAACCGCGCGTTCGTTGCAGGGGGCGGAAAAATGTTGCCGCGGAACCTGCGGTTTTATGTTTCTGTCGCCGCGCCGCAAAACATCTGTTCACTGTTAAATGTCAATAAAAATCCGGTGCTCACACACCGAAGCACCGGATCATCCTACAAAGTTTATCGGAAACTGTTGACAGGGCAGCGTTAGAATAGTATAATAGTAAAATGCCCGATTATGGCGATACAGCCCCATCCTCAGTTAAAGTATAGCACATATTGCGCCGCTTGTCAAGCCCTTTTTCAAAAAAAGCTGCGCTGTGCTTCCCGTCCATATGCCGGCACAACAAAAGTCAGGAGGTTTTTGCCCATGAGCCCTAAAACCAGTTCGGCTGTGAAAACCGAGGTACAGGTCACACCGAAGCAGGTCGGAAAGAACACACGTCTGAGCTTCGGCAAGATCAATGAGGTCCTTCCTATGCCGAACCTCATTGAGGTGCAGAAGAACTCATACAACTGGTTTCTGACCGAGGGTCTGCGCGAGGTGTTTCAGGATGTTGCCGCGATCTCCGATTTCAACGGCAATCTCCAGCTCAGCTTCATCGACTACCATATCGACGAAACGCCGAAGTACACCATCGCAGAATGCAAGGAACGCGATGCCACCTATGCCGCTCCGCTGCGCGTGAAGGCGAGACTGTGGAATCAGGAGACGGACGAGGTCACCACGAGTGAGATCTATATGGGCGATATGCCCCTGATGACCGAATCGGGAACCTTTGTCATCAACGGCGCAGAGCGCGTCATTGTCTCGCAGCTCGTCCGTTCGCCCGGTGTCTACTACGGCTTTACCCGCGACAAGTCCGGCAAGAATCTGTATACGACCACGGTCATCCCGAACCGCGGCGCATGGCTGGAATACGAAATGGATTCCAACGACGTCGTCTCGGTCAAGATCGACAAGAACCGCAAGATCCCGATTACGAAGTTCATCCGCGCACTCGGCGTCGGCACGAACGCGGAGATTCGCGAGATCTTCGGCGAGGACCCCCGTCTGGAGGCGACGATCGTCCAGAAGGAGGAGGGCCTGACCGACGACGCAGAGCGCAACATCAACGACGCGCTGCTCGAGGTCTACAAGAAGCTCCGCCCGGGCGACCCGGCGACCGTCGAGGCTGCCCAGACGCTGCTCAACAACCTGTTCTTTGACCCCAAGCGCTACGATCTCTGCCGCTTCGGGCGCTATAAGTACAACAAGAAGCTCGGCATCGCATCCCGTCTGGTCGGGCAGACGCTCTCCAGACCGGTCGCCGACTTCATGACCGGCGAGCTGATCGCGGCTGCCGGCACGAAGATCACCCCGCAGCTCGCACAGCAGATCGAGCAGGCGGGCGTCTATGAGGCATACGTCAAGGCGGAGGTCCGCGAGACACATGTCGACGAGAAGAAGCACGAGCTGATCGCGGAATTCGTCGAGCGCGAGGTCAAGATTCTCGGCAGCGGCATGGTCGATCTCAAGCCCTATGCTGAGGCGGTCATCCCCGATTTCGACGGTCCCGCATGCGGCATTCACGAGAAGGTCTCCGCCAGAGTGCTCAAGACCCTGCTCGAGGAAGCCGACGGCGATGCGGACAAGCTCCTCACGCTGATCAAGGTCCATGCAGACGAGCTTGTGCCCAAGCACATCGTCCGCGACGATATCTTCGCGACGATCAACTATTTCTGCAATCTCTGCGACGGCATCGGCACCACCGATGACATCGACCATCTGGGCAACCGCCGCATCCGTTCGGTCGGCGAGCTGCTGCAGAATCAGTTCCGCATCGGCTTTGCGCGCATGGAGCGCGTGATCCGCGAGCGCATGAGCCTCCAGTCCTCTGACGCCGAGACGCTCACCCCGCAGTCCCTTGTCAACATCCGCCCGATCACCGCGGCGATCAAGGAATTCTTCGGGTCGTCTCCGCTCAGCCAGTTCATGGATCAGAACAACCCGCTCGCCGAGCTGACGCACAAGCGCCGTCTCTCCGCACTGGGTCCGGGCGGTCTGACCAGAGACCGCGCAGGCTTCGAGGTGCGCGACGTCCACTATTCGCATTACGGCAGAATGTGCCCGATCGAGACGCCGGAAGGTCCGAACATCGGTCTGATCTCCTATCTCGCATCGTTCGCGCGCATCAATGTCTACGGCTTCATCGAGGCGCCCTACCGCAAGGTCGACAAGGAGACCGGCAGGGTCACCGACGAGGTCGTCTATATGACCGCTGACGTGGAGGACACCTTCCATGTCGCACAGGCGAACGAGCCGCTCACCGAGGACGGCAGATTCGCACGCAGACGTGTCACCGCACGTCACCGCGACCAGATTCTGGAGTGCGATCCCGCGCTGATCGACTACATGGATGTTTCCCCGAAGATGGTCGTCTCCGTTGCAACCGCAATGATTCCCTTCCTTGAAAACGACGACGCGAACCGCGCCCTCATGGGCTCGAACATGCAGCGTCAGGCAGTGCCGCTGCTCCGCACTGAGCGTCCGTTCGTCGGCACCGGCATGGAGTACAAGGCAGCCGTCGATTCCGGCGTCTGCGTGCTCGCGAAGGAAGCCGGCACGGTCGTCTCCGTCACCGCGGATGAGATCGTCGTCCGGATCGGTCCCGGCGAGGAGGACCTCCGCCGCTATCAGCTGATCAAGTTCCAGCGCTCGAATCAGGGCACCTGCGTCAACCAGAAGCCAATCGTTTCCGTCGGTGAGCAGGTCGAGGCGGGTCAGGTCATCGCAGACGGTCCTGCCACCTGCGACGGCGAGATTTCGCTCGGCAAGAACGCGCTGATCGGCTTCATGACTTGGGAGGGCTACAACTACGAGGATGCTGTCCTGCTCAATGAGCGGCTCGTCCGCGAGGATGTGTTCACCTCCGTCCACATCGAGGAGTACGAGCTCGAGTGCCGTGACACCAAGCTCGGACCCGAGGAGATCACCCGCGATATCCCGAATGTCGGTGAGGATGCACTGAAGGATCTCGACGAGCGCGGCATCATCCGCATCGGCGCAGAGGTGCACGCCGGCGATATTCTCGTCGGCAAGGTCACCCCGAAGGGCGAGACCGAGCTGACCGCCGAGGAGCGCCTGCTCCGCGCGATCTTCGGCGAGAAGGCGCGCGAGGTGCGCGACAATTCCCTCAAGGTGCCGCACGGCGAATCCGGTATCGTGGTCGATGTCAAGATCTTCGACCGCGACAACTGCGACGAGCTCGGACCGGGCGTCAACCAGATCGTCCGCTGCTATATCGCACAGAAGCGCAAGATCTCGGTCGGCGACAAGATGGCTGGCCGCCACGGCAACAAGGGCGTCGTCTCCCGCATTCTGCCCGAGGCGGATATGCCCTTCCTCGAGGACGGCACCCCGCTCGATATCTGCCTGAACCCGCTGGGCGTCCCGTCCCGTATGAACATCGGACAGGTGCTCGAGGTGCATCTGGGCATGGCAGCAAAGGCTCTTGGCTGGCACATCATGACGCCGGTCTTCGACGGTGCGCACGAGGACGATATCCGCAAGTGCTTCCGTCTGGCGCAGGAGCGCAATGACGAGATCAACGCCGCAAAGACCGAGCAGACCTTCCGCCTCGCCCCGATGGATAAGGTCATCGACACCACGTCGATCCCGCTCTCGGAGGACGGCAAATTCACGGTCTACGACGGCAGAACCGGCGAGAAATTCGACAACCGCGTCACCGTCGGCTATATGTACTATCTCAAGCTCCATCACCTCGTTGACGACAAGATCCACGCGCGCTCCGTCGGTCCGTATTCGCTGGTCACCCAGCAGCCGCTCGGCGGCAAGGCGCAGTTCGGCGGTCAGCGCTTCGGCGAGATGGAGGTCTGGGCGCTCGAGGCTTACGGCGCCGCCTACACGCTGCAGGAGATTCTGACGGTCAAGTCGGACGACACGACCGGACGTGTCAGCACCTACGAGGCGATCGTCAAGGGCGAGAACGTCCCGCGTCCGGGCATTCCGGAGTCCTTCAAGGTGCTGATCAAGGAAATGCAGTCGCTCGGTCTCGATGTCCGCGTCCTCGACGAGGAGGGGCAGGAGATCGACCTCAAGATGACCTTCGACGACGATGTCCAGCCGCAGGGTCCGACCGAATTTGCGGACGAGAACACCGCAGACCCGACCCACTATGAGGCGGAGGATATGGGCAGCGCCGGCTACGGCACCGCGGACTACGGCAAGGACACCGAGCTGATGGATGACAGCTCCGACACGCCGGCACGCCGCAAGGACGACGACGACGATTTTGAAGGCGGCTTTGACACGGAGCCCGCAGAGGGCGGCTATTCGGAGGATGACGCCGAGGACGGCTTTGACGAGTAATCTGCCATGATGAACCGGCTGCGGTGTGCCGGTCTGGGTGCACCGCGCCGTGATTCCTTCATAATGAAATACAGGAGGGAACACTTTGGAATTTACGACGTTTGATTCCATCAAGATCGGTCTTGCTTCCCCGGATCAGATCCGCAAGTGGAGCTACGGCAAGGTCGAACGCCCGGAAACCATCAACTACCGCTCCCAGAAGCCCGAAAAGGGCGGTCTGTTCTGCGAGCGCATCTTCGGACCGACGAAGGACTGGGAATGCTACTGCGGCAAGTTCAAGAAGGTCCGCTTCAAGGGCAAGGTCTGCCCGAACTGCGGCGTCGAGATCACCCGCGCCAAGGTCCGCCGCGAGCGCATGGGTCACATCGAGCTCGCAGCGCCGGTCGCACATATCTGGTACTTCAAGGGAACGCCCGCCTGCATCCGTCAGGTGCTCGGCGATATCTCCCAGAAGGACCTTGAGGCTGTCATCTATTTCACCAAGTATATCGTCACCGACCCGGGCGAGCAGATCGCCGAGGGACAGTTCCTTTCCGGTCTGCTCAAGGGGCAGACGCTCTCCGAGGAGGAATATCACAGCGCCATGGAGAAGAATCCCGGCTCCTTCAAAGCCGAGATCGGCGCAGGCGCCATTCTCCAGCTGCTGCAGGAGTACAGTCAGGACCGCTATGACAAATTCCGCGATCAGCTGATCAGCGAGGGCAAGCTCGAGCTCGAGCCCGATGAGCTGGAGGCTTGCCGGAACTGCGAGCTCGGGCGCAACTGCCGCGAGTGCTCGTTCTGCGAATCCTGCGCGGACGAGGAGTGGAAGAACAATCTCGTCATGAGCTGCGACGCGCTCAAGGACGAGGTCAAGAAGCTCGATGAGAAGTCGCAGACCCGCTCCTCCTCCCAGAAGAGCCAGAAGCGCGGCAAGCTCCTCAAGCGCCTTGAGATTCTCGAGGCATTCCGTCAGTCCGGCAACCGCCCCGAGTGGATGGTCATGACCGTGCTGCCGGTCATTCCGCCCGATATCCGCCCGATGGTCATGCTCGACGGCGGCAGATATGCCACCTCCGACCTCAATGACCTCTACCGCAGAGTCATCAACCGCAACAACCGTCTCGAGCGCATGCTCCAGCTCAACGCACCGAGCATCATCGTGCGCAATGAGGCGCGCATGCTGCAGGAGGCTGTCGACGCGCTGATCGACAACGGCAGACACGGCAAGGACGTCACCGGTCCGAACAACCGCAAGCTCAAGTCGCTCTCCGATATCCTCAAGGGCAAGCAGGGACGCTTCCGTCAGAACCTGCTGGGCAAGCGTGTCGACTACTCCGGACGTTCGGTCATCGTCGTCGGTCCGGAGCTGAAAATGTATCAGTGCGGTCTTCCGAAGGAGATGGCACTCGAGCTCTTCAAGCCGTTCATCTTAAAGCGTCTTGTCGATATGGGCAAGATCCAGAATATCAAGAGCGCCCGCAAGAAGGTCGACCGCCCGGACGACGATGTCTGGGATGCACTCGAGCACGTCATCAAGGAGCACCCGGTGCTTCTGAACCGTGCTCCTACGCTGCACCGCCTCGGCATCCAGGCATTTGAGCCGATCCTGGTCGAGGGCAGAGCCGTCAAGCTCCACCCGCTGGTCTGCACGGCATTCAACGCCGACTTCGACGGCGACCAGATGGCTGTGCACCTCCCGCTCTCCGCGGAGGCACAGGCGGAGGCACGCTTCCTGATGCTCGCGGCAAACAACCTGCTCAAGCCCTCTGACGGCAAGCCGGTCGCTGTGCCGACACAGGATATGGTCCTCGGCTCCTACTACCTCACGATGGTCAAGGACGGCGAGCCCGGCGAGGGCAAGGTCTTCCGCGACCCCGACGAGGCAATGATGGCTTACAACGAGCATGTCATCACGCTGCACTCCAAGATTCGCGTCCGCATCACCAAGGAGATCGGCGGCAGAAAGATTTCGCGCATCATCGACTGCACCATGGGTCGCCTGATCTTCAACGAGGTCATTCCGCAGGATCTGGGCTATGTCAACCGCAGCGACCCCGAGCACGAGTTTGACCTTGAGGTCACGTTCGTCGTCACGAAGAAGAAGCTCGGCGGCATCATCGATCACTGCATCCGCGCGCACGGCGTCACCATGACCGCCGAGGTGCTCGACAAGGTCAAGGCGCTGGGCTACCGGTATTCCACGAAGTCCGGTCTGACCGTCGCGGTCGTCGACGCGGTCATCCCGTCGCAGAAGGCGGAGATTCTCGCCGAGGCAGATGCCAAGGTCGAAAAGCTCAACGAGCAGTATCAGTACGGCTATATCTCCGACGAGGTGCGCTATCAGCAGGTCTGCGCCGTGTGGAACGACGCGACCGATCAGATCACGAAGGCACTCGAGGATAACTTTGACCCGTTCAACCCGATCAACATCATGGCGGATTCCGGTGCCCGCGGCTCGATCAACCAGATTCGTCAGCTCGCCGGCATGCGCGGTCTGATTGCGAACACCTCCGGTGCGACGATCGAAATTCCGGTCCGCTCCAATTACCGCGAGGGTCTGAACATTTCCGAATACTTCATCTCCTCCCGAGGCGCCCGCAAGGGTCTGGCAGATACCGCACTGCGTACCGCGGACTCCGGTTATCTGACCCGCCGCCTTGTCGATGTTTCGCAGGATGTTATTGTCCGCGAGGTCGACTGCGGCTCCACCGAGGGCATCGAGGTCTACTGCATCAACGACGGCAAGCGTGACTATGAGCCGCTGCAGGAGCGTCTGATCGGCAGATATCTCGTCGAGGACCTCCGCGACGAGCGCTCCGAGCTCTTTATCCCGAAGACCCGCGCCATGACCGAGGCAGATGCCAAGCGCATCGCGGATGCCGGCATCACGCATGTGATGATCCGCTCCGTGCTCGGCTGCAAGGCGAAGAAGGGCATCTGCGCCAAGTGCTACGGCATCAACCTCGCAAACGGCAATCTCGTCTCGGTCGGTGAGGCGGTCGGCATCATCGCCGCACAGTCCATCGGCGAGCCGGGCACCCAGCTCACGATGCGTACTTTCCACACGGGCGGTATCGCAAACGCGGAGGATATCACACAGGGTCTGCCGCGTGTTGAGGAGCTCTTCGAGGCAAGACGCCCGAAGAACGGCGCGATCCTCGCAAAGACCTCCGGCGTCATCCACATGACCGAGGAGAACGGCATCAAGACGATCGTCATTCACGACCCCGAGACCGATACCGACTCCACGCCGTACACGATCCCTTACAACTACCACATCGTCAACGTCGCCGACGAGCACACCGGCAAGACCCGCATCCTGCGCTCGGGCGACACGATCCAGCGCGGTGCGCGTCTGACCACCGGTTCGATCTATCCGATGGACCTGCTCGATATTCTCGGCGTGCAGGCGGTCCAGAACTATATCATCGAAGAGATCCAGTTCGCATACCGTCAGCAGGGCGTTGAGATCAACGACAAGCACATCGAGGTCATTCTCCGCCAGATGATGCGCAAGGTCGTCATCATTGATTCCGGCTCGAGCTATCTGCTCCCCGAGGCAATGGTTGACAAGCGCGAGGTCGAGATGATCAATGCGGCGCTGCAGGCACGCATCGACGCAGGCGAGACCGATCTGCGGCTCGTTGCCACCCGTGCCACGCTGCTCGGCATCACCAAGGCTTCCTCCTCCTCCGAGAGCTTCCTCTCCGCCGCCTCCTTCCAGGAGACCGCAAAGGCGCTGACCGATGCGGCGATCAACGGCAAGAGCGATTATCTGCTCGGTCTGAAGGAGAATGTCATCATCGGCAAGCTGATCCCGGCAGGTACGGGCATGCCGATGTACAACAACGTGCAGATTGTCCGTGCAGACGGCTTCGCGGAGCATCCGGTCGCCCCGCTTTCGCAGCCCATCTGACCGACAGGAGGGGATTCCGTCAGCGGAGTCCCCTCTTTATGATACGCGCTTTTCGGGATTGTGCTGCTGAGATCAATCTCTCCGGACATTTCAAAGGGGTGTATCTCAAGTCCCAATTAAACAGAGAAGGAGCAACCACCACATGAAGCAAATTCGCTCCAGGCTGGTGTCTCTGCTGGCGCTGCTGTGCATTCCCGGCATGACCGTCTGCGCAGAGCCCGACGAGACGACCGCCGCCGAAACGCAGACCACCGAGGAGACGACGACAACCGCCACGACCGCCGACGTGCGCTCCAAGCTGACCTATGAGGAGACGCCGACCGGCTCGCTCCGCATCACGGGCTTCGCGTGGACGGATGAGCGGCGAGTCGAGCTGCCTGCCGTGATCGGCGGCAAAACGGTCACGGAGATCGGGCAGTATGCGATGGAATACTGCTTTGCCGACGAGATCATTCTGCCAGGCTCGCTGCTCTATATCGCCGACAGCGCCTTTGCACAGTGCGCCTATGTGAAAAAGCTCACGGTCCCGACGGGCTGCCGCTATATCGGCGAAAAGGCGTTTCAGGACTGCTCGGCGCTCGAGGAGGTCGTGATTCCGCAGACGGTCACCGATATCGGCTGCATGGCATTCGACGGCACGCCGTTTTACCGAAATCTGACCGGCGATCTGGCGATCTTCGGCGACGGTGTGCTCTATGCGTGGCGCGGCGACGGCAGCACACTGGAGATTCCCGACACGGTCAAAACGGTCGCGCCCTTTGCCTGCTCAAATCACCCCGCGCTCACGTCCGTCACGGTGTCCGACAGCGTCACCCGCGTGCAGGACTGCGCCTTCGGGAACTGTCCGGCGCTCAGTCAGGTCACATTTGAAGGGCAGCCCGACGAGATCGCCGCGGACGCCTTTGCCGACACGAAGTGGTACACGGAGCCCGCCTCGGATTTTCTGATGATCGGCGACATGCTCTATGCCTACCGCGGCAAGGACAGCACCGTCACCGTGCCCGACGGCGTGCGCATCATCAACACCTCGGCATTTGAATGGAATACGGATGTCGCCTCGCTGACGCTGCCGGATTCGGTCGAGGAGATCGGGCGTGCCGCCTTCTGGCGCTGTGAGGGGCTGCAGGCAGCGGCGCTCGGGAATGTGAAGCACATCGGCGAATCGGCATTCTACGGCTGTCAGGCGCTCCGCGACCTGCGCCTCGGGAACAGCCTCGAATCGCTCGGCGACTGCGCGCTCGCAGGGACCGCGCTCAGAACGGTCAGCCTGCCCGACACGACCGAACAGATCGGCACCATGGCGATCGGCTATTTCTACAGCCCGGAGCGCAATCAGTACGAAAAACAGACGGACGCACCGACGCTGTATTCCAACACCGAAGCTGCCGCCGCTTACGCGAAGGCAAACGGCTTGCAGCTCGAACCGCTCCCCGAGGAGGAAAACACCGAGCCGCTCGCAGAGATCACGACGACCGAGAGCGAGCCGCAGGGCTTCACCGGTCCGACCGGGACAGCATGGATTCCCGCAGTGCTCAGCGGCGGCGCGCTGGTGCTGCTCGCGCTCATCGTGCTCATCATCCGCAGGATCGTGCGGAAATAAAGCCAATATAAAACTCCCATTCAAGAAAAGTGTTGTTAAGATAAATCATAATTTACAACTCCTCCACCGCTTCGCGGTCCCCCTCCCCTTGCAGGGGAGGCTTGTGCGGAATCCATATGATTATTGCGAAATCCCGTGTCAGGCTCTCCTGAAAGGGAAGCAGACTGAGGGGTTAGATAATGATTTACCGCAGAAACACAATTCCGAAAAGGGACATATAAAAAGCGGCTCCCGAAGCGGATCGGGGGCTGCTTTTTGTGCGGGCAGCGCTCCCGCAAACTGTACCGCAACACGTCACATTATCGACAAGCTGCGCAGACCGTGTCTTGCACAATCTGCGCATCTGTGCTATAATACCGACGGAGGGTGATCGCATGGCACGCAAAATAACGATGAATCTGCCGACAGGCACCTGCCTTACACTTATGGCGCTCTGCATGACCGGCATGCTGGTGCTCCGGTATTCGCGGATCGATCTGTTCAACCGGAATTCGATCGCCGCGGCGCTCCTTGCAAGTGCCGCTCTGACCGTGATGGGCGGGATATTCGCGGCACTGTCCGGGTGGTTTTATCTGCGGGAGCACAGCAGCCGCGGACGTCGGGCGCTCCGGGCGGGCTTCACGCTGCTGATCGCAGAGGGGCTGCTGGTGCTGAGCTATGTCTCACCGGTGCCGCAGCTTACGTGGCGGCGCGGGGAATACTGTACGCCGGTGCGCGATGTGCAGCTCGCCTTTGCGGTTCTGCACGACGAATCCCAGCCGTTGACCCATACCGGGCTCTTCGCCGAGAAGGTCTATCAGGTTCGGTACGACCGCCGGCACAGCATGACCTACCGGCACTTTGCGCTCCGCGCTGAGAACGGCACTGAAATTCTCAGCCCGTCGATGCGGACGGGCATCTACACGGTCACATATTCGCTGGTGACCGGTCTGCCGGTCTCGATCGTGCCCTATGACCCGGACTGCGGCGAGAATACGCTTGTCTGGCATCATCTGTCCGATCAGGTTTCTGACGGCTGGATCGAGGGCATTCCCGATTTTGCCTATGTGACCTGCGAAACGCTGGAGCGTCCCTTTCCGCGGATGCTGCTGCGACTCACAAAGGGCGGCGAGACCGTCGCGGAGAAGGAATTCACCGGCGATTCTGAGCCGATCCGGCTGATGCTGACCGACACCGCGCCGGGCAGCTGCACGGCGCAGCTTTTTGCGGTGTATCAGAATGCGATGACGGGCGGGCAATACCGGACATTTCCGATCAGCAATGCAGCGGTGACGGAAACGCCGGAATGAGAAATGGCGAGGTAGGAGGTGAATGCGGAATTCGGGATAATTGCGGGGGATTTTCGTTCTCTGTTCTTAACCGTTGCTCCTGCTGTGAAATTGGCTGGGCGCGGGGAGCCCCCGCGGGCGATTTCCTCCGGGCAAGGTTTCGCGGAGTCTCCCAATTTTGCGCAACACACGGCGCTGACGCGCCTTCTTGAGACGCGATACTCCCAATATTTCTTTCAATCAGCAGAAGCAACGGAACAACTCCTCACTCCGAACTGCTCACTGACTTCCTCCCTCCAACCTATCTACCCCCCAAAAAAAGCTCCCTCGCGGCACCAACACCGCGAGGGATTTTTGTGGTTACAAATTGATTTTGCCTGCGGGAACACCCCGCCCTGCTTATTTCACCGCGTAGACCGTGACCTTCTCCTTGGTCTCGTCCGCGGAGATCGTGCCGCCGTCGCTGCCGCCCGAATAGGTGCCGCCGCTCCACACATAGTTCGTCTCCGTGCCGCCCGAAACCGTGCCGCCGTAGCTGACCTTGTATTCCGCGCCCGAAAGCAGCCCCGGACCCGAATACAGCACATACTTATACCCGCGCGGCGAGGTCATCGTGAAGACCGTCGCGCTGCCGCGCATCACATTGACGATCGACTCCGGGCTCTGCGCAGTCGCAAAGGTCAGCGCGAGCACGTTCGCCGTCGTGACCGAAGCATCCGGCATCGTGCAGGTGTTGCCGATCGCCCAGAAATTGCCGCCCGTGACCGTGAGCGGTCCGTCACAGTACATTGCGCCCTTCTCCTCACGGACACCGCCGAGGAATACCGACGAGCCGCCCGTGATCGTCACATAGCCGTCGGTCTTGATGCCGTTCGTGCCGCCGTCGCAGAAGAGGTTGCCGCCGTTGATCTCGATGCCGTCGTTCGAGTGCAGGCAGCTCTTCGTCGACTTGATGTTGACCGTGCCGCTGTTGACGATGATGTCGTCATCGCTCTGCACGCCGTGTGCGTAGACGCCGTTGATATTGAGCACGCCCTCGCCCGCGAGCACGACCGTGTCCTCGGAGAAGATCGCGCCCTTGTCTTCGTCATGCGTGCCGCCGTCAGTGATCGAGTTGGTCGTGCCGGCGAGCGTCTCGATTGTGACCTTCTTCGCCGCCTGACACCAGATCGCAGACCCCGCCTTGTTCGTGATATTGGCGTTGTTGAGGATCAGCTTGACCTTCTTCTTGTCGGTCTCGATGTAGATCTGACCGTTGTCGAGCGTGCCGGTGATCTCAAAATTGCCGCCCTTGGTAATTGTGATCTTGCTGCCGCTGATCGAAATGCCCTCGCCCGAATACTTCGCGGAGGAGCCGTTCAGCACGATGTGATAGGTCGGCTTGATCTCGGAGCTCTCCTCGCTGCTCTCCGAGCCGCCGCCCGAGGGCGTGCTGCTCTCAGCCTTCGAGGAGGAGGCGTCCGCCTTGGAGCTGCTGTCTGCCTTCGAGCTGCTCTGCGTATTGCCGCCGTTCCCGCCCTGATTGTCGTTCTTCGAGGATTCGTCGGACGCCTTCGAGGATTCGTCCTTTCCGGCTTTGCTCTCTTCTGACGCCTTGCTCTCTGTGCCGCCGGAAGCCTTGCTGTCACTGTTTTCGGCTTTGCTCTCGGTTTGATTGTTGCTGCTTTCCGCTTCAGAATCCTCCGCGGCGCTCTCCTCATCCGACCGGCTCTCCTGTACTGCGGAGTCCGCGGAGCTGTTTGCATTGACGTTACCTGTCGAGCTCTCCTGCCCGCAGCCTGCGAGTGCGCCCGCGAGAAGCATCGCGGTCAGAACGGCGATCAGACGCTTTCTGTGCTGTTTCATATACTAATCTCCCTTTTTTCAGAATCGGGAAACAGACCGGAGTGCGTTCCCCGGTCTGCTTCCCCCGTTTCGGAATGAATGATCACTTTTCTTTTGTGTTGTAGATCTGGTCATCGTAGCGATAGAGCACGAGCGTGACATTGAGGTTGCCGTTCAGCGTGCGGATCTCGTCGATGAACTTCTTCTGGTCGGCGTCTGTCTTCATGCAGACGGAATAGATCAGCTCAAACAGTGTGCCGTATTCGGTCGTCTTGACGCGGCGGAGCAGCCATCTGGTCGCATATTTGTCAAGCACCTGATCGAACAGACCGTTGTAGTTGAGATTCTCCGGGATCGTGACCTTGAGGGTCATGTCCTGTGTTTTCGGCGCTGCGAAGTTGATCAGATTGAAGATGATCAGCAGTGCCGCAAGAATCGCGAAGATCACGAACGCATAGCCGATGAAGCCGATGCCGCAGACCGTGCCCATGACCATTGCGAAGAGGACATAGGAGATATCCTTCGGGTCGCCGGGCGCTGAGCGGAACCGCACGAGCGAGAAGGCACCGGTCAGCGAGATCGCCGCGGTCACGCCGGTCGTGCTGTTCGCGAGCAGGCACATCATCACGATGATCGTCGACACAAGCCCCGAGAGCATCGGCATTGCGAGCACATAGCTCTGTGCATAGCCGGTCTTGCGGTGCGTGAACATGTAGACGAACGCGATCAGCAGCCCGAGCACCAGTGCACAGCCGACACAGGCGAGCACCTTCCCGACGCCCGGGAAATCAAGGTTGTATTCCGACTGATCGTTGAACAGCCGGGTGAAGAAGTCGGTCGCGGCAAACGCCGCAGCGGTCACATTAAGCATAAGCTGCCGTCCTTTCCTGCTTCTGCGCGCCCTGCCGTTCTGCCGCAGCCGTCTCGCGCGCATAGTTTTTGTATGCAGTCCCGTATTTGGAGAAGCTGATGCGGCGGATCTCCAGCTCGGAGAGTGCCTTGCTCATCCACAGCGGAAATGCGCCGGGGACCTTGATTTCCATCAGGCGCTGATCGGGCAGGATGAGCTGCGAGCCGTAGCTGCCCTTCGCGAGCGTCAGATCATGCCGTCTCGCGGTGATCTCGCGGTCGAAGGTCAGGCGGAAATCGGGATCGTCCTTGCCGAAGAACGCTGCGCGCTGGTAGCTGATATACTGGCGCGGCGCGACGGAATCATAGCAGTTGAGGAAGACATCCATCTCGCGGATGACCTGCTGGTCGATGAAGCGCTCGTAGTAGGGCTTCACGCGGGTCTGGATATAGCTTTCTGCCTCCTGAAGCGTCATGGCGACTCTGCGCTTGGTCACGATGCCGCCGATCTTCTTTTTCACCTCGAGGAAGACGGAGGCGTCCTGCGCTGCGGGCGAATAGTAGCTGCGCAGTCTGAGCTTCTCCTTGTAATAGGGCTTCGCGAGCGAGGTGCGGATGAGGAAATCATCCGGGGTGTCGTAGTAGATGTTGTAGATGCCGTATTCCTTGCCGCCGACGCAGTAGGCATCGGGGTTCATGTGCTGGTGCACGATGGGCATCAGCCCTTCAAACTGCTCTTTTGTGAGCATGAACTTGACTTCACGGCGCTGGAATGTGCTGATCGCCATTGCCAATCCCTCCTTTTTTCGATCGGGCTTGCCGCCCGGGGCTGTTCTCATTTTATATGTCTATTATAGTGAGAACAACTTAAACGAACCTGAAATATTCCCCAAAGAAAGTGAAAGGTATGTGTTGGTCTGTGTGTATTCACTGTGCGATCGTCACCCCGGCACAGTACCGGATCAATCCTTGAGCGGTATGCCCTTGCCGTCGGTATTGATCGAGCCGGTCAGGATCATGATGCCCTCGACGAGACCCCAGATCGCGGAGACGAAGGCGAGCGCGCCGCAGGAGAAGAGCGTCATCAGAAGCTGCACGAGCGCCTTGGAGTTGTAGCCGAGGTAGAAATTGTGGACACCGAGCGCGCCGAAGAGAATGTCGAGCACGCCCGCGACCGCCTTGGACTTCTGCACGGCGCCTGTATAGGATTGCTGCTGGGTGTAGTCGGGCATGGAGCGCGTCTGTCCGTAGGGCTGGGCGTAGGGATTCTGCTGTGCGAAGGACTGCCCCTGCTGCTGCGGATAGGGTGTCTGCTGGGGATAGGCTGTCTGCTGCTGGGCATAGGGTGCCTGCTGCTGGGCATAGGGTGCCTGCTGCTGCGCATAGGGTGCCTGCTGCTGGGCATAGGGTGCCTGCTGCTGCGCATAGGGCGCCTGCTGGCGGGCATAGGGAGCCTGCTGGGCATATTGCTGACCGTACTGTGCCTGCGCCTGCTGTCCGTTGAAAGCGATATTCAGAGGATTGCCGCAGAGCTCACAGACGACTGCACCGGGCTCGACGATGGAGCCGCAGGTGCCGCAGTATTTGATACCGCTGCCGACTGCGAAGCCGCATCTGGGGCAGGTGATATCGGTATCTGCAAGCAGCTCAGCACAATTCCTGCAAAACATATAGGTGCCTCCTTATGATTCCTTGCATATTATTTCTCATGAGCGTATACAGAAGAACGCACACTGCTCTAATTGTATTATACTAGGTTTTTTTCGTTCTGTCAAGTCCTTGAACTGCTCTCTCCGCGCAATCATTGCGCATTTCGCATTCCCCCGCCCGCCGGGCTTGCTTTTTTTGCCGCAATGTGCTATAATATCTCCAGTATCCCGAGCGAAAGGAGCAATCATCATGAGCCCGAAACCCAAAAAGCCGAATCCCGGCTCAAACCGTCAGCAGAGACGTGCGCAGGAGCGTAACCCCTATCCCCGGAAATCCGAAAAACCCACCTGGCTGCGTGTGCTGATCATCGCTGTCCTTGCGATCATGATTCTCGGCTTCTTTATTCTCCCCCTGCTGCATTGATTCTGTCGCTGCACCGGTCCCGCCTCCCATGCGGTTCCGGTGCGCTTCTCTATAGAAGTGAAGATTCTGAACATCTGTCGCTGTATAATAGATAGAAATACAGCGTGAAAGCGAGGAAATCAGCATGGCAAAGCAGCGGACAAAATTTGAATGCACCGCGTGTGGACGGGCAGTGCCCGCCTCCGATTCAAATGAATGGGGGAATGAGTGATGGCAAAGCAACGGACTAAATTTGAATGCACCGCGTGTGGGGCGGAATACCCGAAGTGGATGGGCCGCTGCACAAGCTGCGGCGCTTGGAATACCGTCGAGGAATCACTGCCCGAGGTGCGCACCCCCGTCACCGGCGGGCTCGGCAACGCGCGCCGTCCCGCGGCAGACCTCTCCGCGCAGATCAAAGAGCTCTCCCAGATCGGCACCAACGACGATATCCGCTATGACACCGGCATCCCCGAGCTGAACCGCGTGCTCGGCGGCGGGCTCGTCAAGGGCTCGGCCGTGCTGCTCGGCGGCGAGCCCGGAATCGGGAAAAGCACGTTGCTGCTGCAAATCTGCCAGTTTCTCGGCGAATCGCATTCCGTGCTCTATGTCTCGGGCGAGGAGTCGGCAAGGCAGATCAAGCTCCGCGCACAGCGCCTGCATGTCGATACCGAAAGCCTCTACATCCTCACCGTCAGCGACGCCGAGGCGGTCTGCGACACGGTCATGGAAACAGAGCCCGACGTCGTCATCATCGACTCGATCCAGACCATGCACATCAACGGGCTGACCTCGGGCTCGGGGTCGGTGCCGCAGGTGCGCGAGTGCACCAATCTCTTCATGCAGACCGCAAAGGCGAAGGAGATCCCGTTCTTTCTGGTCGGGCATGTGACCAAGGAGGGCGCGATCGCGGGTCCGAAGGTCATGGAGCATATCGTCGACACCGTGCTGATCTTCGAGGGCGACCGCTACCAGAGCGTGCGCATTCTTCGCGCGGTCAAAAACCGCTTCGGCTCGACCAATGAGATCGGCGTCTTCGAGATGACAGAGGACGGGCTCTCGGAGGTCGAAAATCCCTCGGCAATGCTGCTGGAGGGGCGCCCCGTCGGGGTCTCGGGCACATGCGTCTGCTGCATGATGGAGGGCAGCCGCCCGATCCTCGCGGAGATTCAGGCGCTCTGTGCAAAGAGCACGCTCTCGTCGCCGCGCCGCACCGCGACCGGCTTTGATTATAACCGCGTGTATATTCTGCTCGCCGTGCTCGAAAAGCGCATGGGGCTCTTTTTCGGCGCACTCGACGTCTATCTCAATATTGTCGGCGGGTTCCGGCTCGATGAGCCCGCGGGCGATCTGGCAGCCGCCCTTGCGCTCTATTCCGCGCTGATGGACAAGCCCATCGGCGAGACCGTGCTTGCCTTCGGGGAGATCGGGCTCGGCGGCGAGCTGCGCGGCGTCTCGAATGCGGCACAGCGCATCGCGGAGGCAGAGCGGCTCGGGTTTACGCTCTGTATTCTCCCGAAGCAGACCCTGCGCACGCTCCAGACCGGGCGGTTCCACATCCGGCTCGAGGGCGTGTCGAATCTCAGGGAGGCATTCCATGTGCTTGAGACACACGCCAAACGCAAGGAGCATGAATTGCCGGACTGATCGGGTATCTGCCGGGGGAAGTCCGGCGGCGGCTTTTTCCTGCGGAGCGAATCTGACGCATGGATCCTCTGCCGCAAAAACGGCGCGATCTCCGTCGCGGACGACTGGAAGGAAATATTTTCCGGTCTGAACATTTAGTTCCGTTCGGAGTTAGGAATTGAGGGGTTCCGGTGCGCTGTCCATTCAGCAGCTAAAACAAGGGTAACGGAACAACTTCTCACTTCTCATTTCTAATTTCCTACTTCTAAAGGGGGTGTTTTTCTTGGCAAATGTATTCTGTGTGCGGCGCAGCGACCCCGAGGAGCTGAAGATCAGCATCCCCGACCGCGGCACCGATGTGCTGATCTCGGTGCTGGCGCTCGCCTGCGCGGCACTCGCCGAAACGGAAAGTCAGAAGCGCATGGCGGTCTGGCTGGCAGAGCATGACCGCAGACTCGGGACGGGCTTCATCGGGTTTGCGATCGCCGAAATGCCGTGGGAGGCGTGCAGCTTCGCCGAGGACCGCGGCTTTCTCGTGCGCGCCGTCGACGCCGCCTCGATGCAGACGGGCTGGGACAAGCTCTCCTATCTGCCGAATGAGCCGCAGCTGCGACCGATCCTCGGGTGGTTCCACAAGCAGCTTCTGCGCCTGAAAATCACCGATATCGACCCCTATGCGCTGAACGACTGGCTCGACGACATGGAGCCGGACGACCCGGTGCAGACCGGCTTCCCGAAATGTGATCGCCACGGCATCTACAAGACCTTTCTCGGGTGCCAGATCTGCAACTGTCAGGGGGTGTGAGCAGGGAGGATGGAGCAGGTAGGAGGTAGGAGGGAGCAGGTCAAGTTAGGAGTGAGGAGTTAGGGGTGAGGAGTTGTCCGTGATCCGTGCTTTAGCCGCTCCCCATTCAAACCCATCGCCGTTTGCCCGCAAACATGCGATTCCGCCATGACTCATTATTCTTTTCCACGCCCCTCTCTCTGAACTATCCCTCAGCAGCAGAAGTGCAGGTGACGGTAATTATTCCGCATTCCCATGTTTTGCCGTAGGAAAAACTTGCGCATCTCCGCTTTCACCTCCTACCTCCTCCCTGCTACCTCCTCCCTGCTTCTTCGCGCGACAGCCCGCAAAAAAGTCCCTTCCGAATGATGTCCGGAAGGGGCTTTTACTGTTATTCGTCGTCGTCCTCGCCGCTCTGTGCGGTCTGACCCTTTTGCTCATCTGCGCTGTCGTCCGTATAGGAATCGGAATCGTCGGCGCCGTCCAGCGGGTCGAAATCGAGCAGCTCGTCGCCGGAGATTGCCTTTGTCTCCTTCAGCGCCTTCCTTGCCTTCTCCGCCTGTTCGGCAGCTTCCTTTTCGGCAGCCGCCTTCTCCGCGGCAGCCTTTTCCGCGGCTTCCTTCTCGGCAGCAGCCTTCTCCGCGGCAGCCTTCTTCTGCGCTTCCTCGGCGCGGCGGCTCTCGACCGTCAGTGTGCCGTTCATGATCGCGAGGAACTCCTCCTCGTTGACCTTCTCATACTCCAGCAGGAACTGCGCCAGCGCCTCGTGCTCGGCGCGGTGCTCCTGCAGAATGGTCAGGGCGCGCTCGTAGGATTCCTCGATGATGCGGCGGACCTCCTTGTCGATGCGTGCGGCGACCTCCTCGGAGTAATCGCGGACATGCCCGTAATCGCGCCCGATGAAGACCTCGTCGCTCTCGGAGCCGTACATGACCGGTCCGAGCTCGTCGGAGAGACCCCAGCGCGTGACCATGTTCTTCGCCAGCTTGGTGGCGCGCTCGATATCATTCGACGCACCGGTGCAGATATCGTCGAGTGCGACCGCCTCGCCCGCTCTGCCGCCCAGCATCATCACGATCGTTTCGAGCAGCTTGGTGCGCGTCATGTGGTTGTCCTCGGTGACCGGGCGTGTCCATGTCATGCCCGCAGCCATGCCGCGCGAAATGACGCTGACCTGCTGGATGCGGTCCTGCGTTTTGAGGTGGTGCGCCGCGACCGCGTGCCCTGCCTCGTGATAGGCGGTGATGCGCTTGTCGGTCGGGGTCGGGATATGGGATTTCTTCTCCGGACCCGCGAGCACCTTCATCGTCGCCTCCTCGATATCCGCCTTGATGATCGCCTTGCGGTTGTCGCGCGCGGCGAGGATCGCTGCCTCGTTCAGCAGATTTTCAAGGTCTGCGCCGGTGAAGCCCTGCGTATCCTTCGCGATCTCGTGGAAATCGACATCGGGACCGATCGGCTTCTTGCCCTTGTGCACCTTGAGGATCTCCTCTCTGCCCTTGACATCGGGGTAGTTGACCGTGATCTGACGGTCAAAGCGCCCCGGACGCAGCAGTGCCGGGTCGAGAATGTCGCGGCGGTTCGTCGCGGCAATGACGATGACGCTCTCGTTCTCCTCAAAGCCGTCCATCTCGACAAGGAGCTGGTTCAGGGTCTGCTCGCGCTCGTCGTGACCGCCGCCTAACCCCGAGCCTCTGTGGCGTCCGACCGCGTCGATCTCGTCGATGAATACGATCGAGGGCGCGTGCTTTTTCGCCTGCTCAAAGAGGTCGCGCACACGCGATGCACCGACGCCGACGAACATCTCGACGAAATCGGAGCCGGAGATCGCGAAGAACGGCACGCCTGCCTCGCCCGCGACCGCTCTTGCCAGCAGCGTCTTACCGGTGCCGGGAGGACCCAGCAGCAGCACGCCGCGCGGGATTCTCGCGCCGATATCCTCAAACTTCTTCGGGTTCTTGAGGAAGTCGACCAGCTCTGCCATTTCGGCTTTTTCCTCGTCGGCACCGGCGACGTCGGCGAAGGTCGCCTTTTTCGCACTGCCGGTCAGCGCCTTGATGTTTGCCTTGCCGAAGGAATTGATCTTGCCGCCGCCGTTCGCCTGCCGGAACATCACGACAAAGAGCACGATCGCCATGATCATCAGCACCGCAGTCGGGATGACCGTCAGCAGCCATGAGTTGTCCGTGACCTTGAAATAGTCCTGCGCGAGCGGCTCGCCCGGGTGCGCCTCATTGTACTGCGCGCGGTAATCCTCGACGTCATTGAGGAAGAGCGAGACATTCGGCACCTCGTAGGTGTGCACCTTCGTGTCGCCCTCGAGCTGATATTTCAGCTCTCCGCTTCCGAGATCAAGCGTATATGCGGTCACCTGCTGCTTGTCGAAATACTCCATGATATCGGAATACTTCACGGTGTGCTGGCGGCTCGAAAGTGACGGCAGCAGCACCCAGATCGCGACAATGAACAGCAGCGCGACAATGATATAGGTCATGATCCCACGATTTTTTCCCATACGTTCTCTCCTTTTCAGAATGTATATGCTCAGCCCTCCGGGCGGGTGATGCGGATCACCGTGAGCCTTGAGCTGTCTGCATCCGGTCTGACACGCGCCGCTATGCCGATGCCCTCGCAGAATACCGCGCCGCACCCGTCGTAGAGCACATGCAGCCTTCTGCGCTCCGCCGCGGGGATCTCCGCCCCGATCAGCGTGTGCAGACGGCTGTGAAAATCTCTGCCCGGCAGCATGATCGTGTCGTCACGCGCCCACTGCCGGAAATACAGTGTACCCTTTATTTTATCAGCATCCAGCGTAACCCTTGTGTTTGCTGTGTGAATATTCCGTGATAACCCGCACGCTTCGGCAGACACCGTGCATCCGGGCACGACCTCCTGCGGGTGATCTGTCAGGGGAAATTCCCCCTGCATGGGCGGGCGCACGGAATTGAGATAGAGCGTGCCCCGCAGCAGCTGCGCCGCGATCCGTCCGGTCGGCATATATCTGCCGCCGCCCTGCTGCACCAGCGCGTCAATGCCCTCCAGGATCATGCGGGAGGGGTCGGTGCGGGCTTCGAGCATGCGCAGGCGCCGCAGATACATGCGCATCCGGATGGGTCTTGCGAGCTCTGAGAGCCCCCTGAGTCCGCCGAAATCCGTCTGTCTCGCCGCAAATTCGCGGTCTGCGGTCTCCGTCAGAAATGCCTCGTCCTCCGAGAGCACCGCGGCGGTCTGTGCCAGATGGCGCACGGCGGCGGGATTTTCCGCGGTCAGCGCGGGCATCAGCGTCTGCCGCAGCCGGGAGCGGGTATTGTCGCCGGTGAAATTGGTGCTGTCCTCCACATAGCTTTGCCCGATTTCTTCCAAAAAACCGAGAATTTCCGCTTTTGCCGCGGTCAGCAGCGGGCGGATGATTCTGCCGCTGCGTGCCGGGATGCCGGTCAGCCCGCGGAGCCCCGAGCCCCGCAGCAGATGGAACAGCACGGTCTCGGCATTGTCGTCGGCGTGGTGTGCGGTCGCGATCTCGCCCGTTTGAGCTGCCTGCATCAGTGCCTCATAGCGCAGCTGACGCGCCGCGGTCTCGAGCGAGAGATGCTGCTCCCGCGCATAGCCCGGCGCATCGACATGCACGAGCGTGAACGGAATGCCGCAGCGCGCGCAGAGCTCCGCACAGAAGGCAGCGTCGCGGTCTGCCTCAGCCCCGCGGATGCCGTGGTGCACATGCACTGCCGCGAGCGTCAGGGAGAGCCGCTCCCGGAGCCGGCAGAGCGCGAGAAGCAGTGCCGTGCTGTCGGCACCGCCCGAGAGTGCGACCGTGCACTGCCCGGGTGAGGGGCATCCGGCGCCGCGCAGGATGTGTTCGGTCAGCGTCATCATGCGGGCGGCGGGTTGTCGTGTTCGGGCGTGGAGAAGCGCGTGAACTGCGGGTCCCACACGAGGTCAATCTTCGAGGTCTCGCCGTGGCGGTTCTTCGCGACGATGCACTCGGTGATGTTCGCGCCCTCTGCCTTGTCGCGCTTGTAGTAGTTGTCGTTATAGAGGAACATGATGATATCGGCGTCCTGCTCGATCGAGCCCGATTCACGCAGATCGGACATCATCGGGCGCTTGTCGGTGCGCGATTCGACGCCGCGGTTGAGCTGCGAGAGCAGCAGCACGGGGATATTGAGCTCCTTTGCCATGAGCTTTAGGTTTCGCGTGATATCGGAGATGACGAGCACGCGGTTATCGGTCTTGAGCGGGGCATCCATCAGCTGCAGATAGTCGATGACGACCATGCCGAGATTTTTCAGATGCCTCAGCTGTGCCTTCATCTGCTGCACGGTGATGCCCGAGCCCTCGGAGAGATAGATCGTCATATCCGAGAGCACATCGGCGCTGGCGGCAAGACGCCCCCATTCATCGGGGGCGAGCCGACCGGTGCGCAGCTTGTAGGAATCAACGAGCGCATGGGTCGAGAGCATGCGCGAGACCAGCTGCTGCATGCCCATTTCGAGCGAATAGATCACGACGTTCTTCTGCGTGCTCTTTGCGACATTGGTCGCGAGATTGAGCGCGAACGAGGTCTTGCCCATGCCCGGGCGCGCCGCGAGAATGACGAGGTCGGAGTTGTTCATGCCGCCGGTGATCGCGTCGAGCGTCGGGTAGCCGGTCCTCGCGCCGACATATTTGTCGCGGTCGGGACCGGAGATATCGCCGAGGTGCTTGTAGGTGTCGACCATGACCTCCCGGATGGCGACCAGCCCCTTGGAATCGCGTCCGCCGCGGATATCGAAGAGCCGCTGCTCGGCGGCATCGAGGAGCGTTTCGGCGCTGTCGGAGCCGTCTGCGATGCGCCTGAGCAGATCGCGCGCGACCTCTGCCAGGCGCCGCTCCGTGTGCTTCTCCTGCATGATCTCGCAGTAGCTGCGGATGTTTCCGGCAGAGGGGACATTCTGGATCAGCGCGGTCAGATAGCGCTTGCCCTCCGCCGACGTCGCAAAGATGCCCTGCTTGACCGCCTCATTCAGCACGACGACCAGGTCGATGTTCGCGCCCTGCCCGCTGCCGAAGAGTGCTGCCATCAGCGTGAAGAGCTGGCGGTGCTGCTCGACATAGAACGCCTCGGGCTTGATGATCGTGAGCGCGACGGTGACGGTGTCCGGGTCGACCAGAACCGACCCGAGCACAGCCTGCTCCGCGTCGATGCTGTGCGGAAGCGTCTGCTCGCCGAAGCTCTCCGTTCCGGTCAGAACAGAAGCATCAGCCATTTTCGAGCACCACGGAGACGGTGAATTTCGCAGTCACGCCGCCGTAGAATTTCGCCTCAGCGCTGTATTCGCCGACATTCTTCATCTCGGAGCTGACTGCGATTTTGCGCTTGTCGACCGCGATGCCGAACTGTTCCGCGACTGCCTCTGCGACGGTCCCGGCGGTCACGGAGCCGAAGAGCTTGCCGCCCTGTCCGCCCTTTGCGCGCACGGTGACGGTCTTGCCCGAGAGCTTTGCAGCCTGCTCCTTTGCCTCCTGCGTCGCAACATCAATTTTATGCTGCTCGGATGCCTTCTGTCCTGCGAGACGGTTCAGGTTTTCCGGGGTTGCCTCGACGGCAAGCCCTTTGCCGAGCAAAAAGTTGCGGGCATAGCCGTCCGAGACGTTCTTGATCTCGCCCTTTTTGCCGGTGCCCTTCACATCTGCGAGTAAAATAACCTTCATGATCGAAAAATCCTTTCGTGTAAAAATGAGAAGTGAGAAATAAGTCAGCAGTCAGAAGTGAGGAGTGAGGAGTTGCGGTATGCGCTTCGCGCATGATTGATCATGGGGCTTCGCCCCGGACCCCGCTTTGCTGTCTCCGTTCAGCGGCAGAAGTGAACGTGAACGGAACCATTTCTCATTTCTCACTTCTTATTCCGCTTTCTCCTCTTCGGCTTCTGCGGGTTCCGCGTCATCTGCGGCTGCGGTGTCTGCGGGCTCCTGCGCGATCTCGTCGAGCACGGCGATCAGCTTGGCACGCAGCTCGTTGACCGAGCAGTCGCGCTGCTGGGTCGCTGCCATCGTCTGATGCCCGCCGCCGCCGAGACGCTCCATCACGACCTGCACATTCATCGCACCGAGCGAGCGCGCCGAAATGCAGCTCAGCTCGCCGCGCGGGAAGATCACAAACGACGCATCGACATTTTCAATTCCGAGCAGCTCGTCCGCGGTCTGCGAGGCGATGATCTGGATATCCGGCACATTCTCGTCCTCGACCGTGATCGCCACGCGCTGATAGAGCTCTGCCGCCGCGACCAGCTTCGAGCGCTGGCGGTAGGCGTCCATCGAGCCCGCAAAGAGCGTCTTGACCGCGGTCGGGTCGGCGCCGCGCTCGCGCAGATAGGCGGCGACCTCAAAGGTGTGCACGCCCGTCTGCATCACGAAATTCTTCGTGTCGAGCATGATGCCCGAGAGCAGCGCTTCCGCACAGAACTGCGGCATCTGATCGCGCCAGTCGTAATACTGGATCATGCCAGCGACCAGCTCCGCCGCCGAGGAGGCGTGCGGGTCGTGGAGCTTTAAAGTCGTGTTGTCGAGATAGTTGACCATCTGCCGGTGGTGGTCGATCACCGCGACATGCTTTGCCATTTTGTAGAGCGCGACATCCTCGACGATATCCTTGCTGAACGTGTCGACGATCACGACAAGGTCCTCCTGCGTGAACATCGCGCGGGCTTCTTCGGGGGTGATCATCACGCCGGGCATTTCCGTCGCGATGCGGTCGACCAGAAATTTCGCGAGCGAGGTATCCTGCCGGATGACGATATGATAGGGCACGCCGGTCTCCTCCGCGATGAACGCGACGCCGACCGCCGCGCCGACCGCGTCGAGGTCGCTGGCACGGTGCCCCATGATAAACACATGCTGGCAGCGCTTCATCAGGCTGACCAGATCCTTTGCAATGGCGCGGTTCTTCGCCTTGCTCCGGTGCTCGATGCCCTTGGAGACGCCGCCGTAGAAGGTATAGCCCTCGTCGGTCTTGATCGCAGCCTGATCGCCGCCGCGCCCCAGTGCCATATCGAGCGACTGCTGGGCATAGCGCTCATTCTCCGCGAGGTTCTCGCCGCTGCGCCCGACACCGATCGACAGCGTGAGCGGGGAGCCCTTGACAGCGATCTTGCGCGCCTCGTCGAGCAGCGGGAAATGCGCCTTTTCCATCGCGAGCACATGCTTTGCGACGGTCAGCACAAGGAAGCGGTCCTCGTCGAGGTGGCAGAACACGCAGTCGGTGTCCTCCAGAAAGCGGTCAAAGAGATTCTCGAGCGCGGCGAGCACCGCGGCACGCTCGCTCTGCCGTGTGCCGTTGAAGAGGTCCTCGTAGTTGTCCACGACGATCATCATGACGCACGGGCGCGTATCCATAAAGCGCTTTTTGAGCGCGGTAAACTTCGTGATATCCTGAAAGCAGAGCAGCTCGCCGGTGCTGCGGCTGTGCTCATAGCGGGTGCGCGTGACGCGGAAGGTGCGTCCGTCGTGCTCAAAGAGCCCCGCGCCGCCCTCGCCGATCTCGTCGAGGTTCAGCGGCATGACGTCCTCGAGCGTCTGCCCGTAGAGCTCGTCGCCGTTTGCGACCTCGGAATAGAAGCTCTCGTTATACCAGATGATCTCGCGCTGTTCGTCGAGAATGGCGACCGGCACGGGCATGTGCTCCGGTGCATTATAGAGCGTATCCTTGAGGGCGCGGTTCATGCCGGAGAAATAGCGCAGCATGTTTTTCCGCAGCAGCAGCAGCTCGCAGACAAGCCAGAGCAGACCGAGCGCGAACAGCACAGCCGTCAGCCAGATGACCGCCCTGTGCGGCGGTTCACTGCGCAGCAGCAGCAGCACGGCAGCGATTGCCGCACCGATCACGATTGCCGCAGCGGCAGCGAGCCTGCGCGGCTTTTTGAACTGCATCCGTTTCACCTCCGGAAAATGAGATAATGAGAAGTTGTTCTGTTGCTGTTCCGCAAAGTGCGTCCCGTTTGTGCTGCAAAGAGTGCGGGCGCAGGGCTTACATTTCAAGAATAATGGGGAGAATCATCGGGGAGCGCTTGGTCGTCTCGAAGATATAATCCGAGAGCGTGTCGCGCAGACGCCCCTTGAGCCCGTTCCAGTCGCGCAGATCGGATGCACTGCACCGGTCAAGCGCGTCCTCCAGACGCTTGCGCGCCTCCTCCATCAGCTCCTCGGATTCGCGGACATAGACAAAGCCGCGCGAGATCAGCTCGGGTCCCGAGATCACCGCGTTCTCCGCGCGGTCGACGCCGATGACCACCACGATCAGACCGTCCTGCGCCAGATGCTTGCGGTCGCGCAGCACCACGGAGCCGACATCGCCGACACCGAGCCCGTCGACCAGCACTCTGCCCGAGGGCGCCTCACCGACAATGCCCATCGTTTCGCCGTTCGTCTCGATGACCGCGCCGATGTGCCCGATGATGATATTGTCCCGCGGGAGCCCTGTCTCCAGCGCGAGCGCCGCATGCTTTTTCAGATGCTTGTATTCGCCGTGCACCGGGATAAAGAAGCGCGGCTTGGTCAGCGCCAGCAGGAGCTTTAACTCCTCCTGACATGCGTGACCCGACACATGCACCTCGTACATGCGCTCGTAGACCACATGTGCGCCCGACTTCATCAGCTCGTTGACCACGCGGGTGACGTATTTCTCGTTGCCGGGGATCGGTGTTGCCGAGATGATGATGAAATCCTGCGGGGTGATGTTGACCTTTTTGTGATCGCCCATCGCCATGCGCGTCAGTGCCGACATCGGCTCTCCCTGCGAGCCCGTCGTGATCAGCACGATCTGGTCGGCGCGGTAGCGGTTCATCAGGTCGATATCGATGATCGTGCCGTCGCTGACCTCGAGATAGCCGAGCTCTCTGGCGATTGCAATGACATTGACCATGCTTCTGCCGAAGACGGCGACCTTGCGTCCGCTCGCCTCGGCGTGGTCGATGATCTGCTGCACGCGGTGGATATTCGAGGAGAAGGTCGCGATGATGATGCGCTTGCCCTCCGCCTCGGCGAAGAGCTTGTCGAAGGATTCGCCGACCTTGCGCTCACTGGGGGTATAGCCCGGGCGCTCGGCATTGGTGGAATCCGCCATCAGCGCGAGCACGCCGCGGGAGCCAAGCTCGCTGAAGCGTCCGAGGTCGATGATGCCGCCGTCGATCGGGGAGTAGTCGACCTTGAAGTCGCCGGTGTGAACGAGCACGCCTGCCGGGGTATGGATCGCGAGACCGACCGCATCGGGGATGGAGTGGTTGACGTGGATGAGCTCGACCGCCATGCAGCCCATGCGGACGGTTTTCCGCGGCTGGACGACATTGAGCTGCACCTTGCCGTCGAGCTGGTGTTCCTTGAGCTTTGCCTCGACCAGCGCGAGCGTCAGGCGGGTGCCGTAAACGGGGATATTGATTTTTTTCAGCAGATAGGCAAGCCCGCCGATGTGGTCCTCATGCCCGTGGGTCAGCACGATGCCGCGGACGCGGTCGGCGTTCTTCTCGACGTAGGTGAAATCGGGGATGACCAGATCGACGCCGGGCATTTCGGCGTCCGGGAAGGCGAGCCCGCAGTCGATGATGAACATATCGTTTGCGCACTCGATGACGGTCATATTCTTGCCGATCTCGCCGAGCCCCCCGAGCGGGATAATGCGGACGGGGGTTTTGGCGTGGGCGGGCTTTGCGGAGCGCTTGGGAGCGGGGCTCCGCAGGGCAGGCGGGGTTTCCGCGGGGAGGCGCCGTGCGGGAGCGGGCTGCTCCTTCTGGGACTTGGGCGCGGGCTGGGGCTGTTTGCGCTCGAGCTTTTCGCTGACGAGCTCAGCGGGCAGGATCTTGCGCCCGACCGCCGAGACGGGGATCGGGGTCCGCTTCTGGGGGCGGGCACTGCGAGCGAAGGGTGCGCCGCTGTTTTTTCCGTTTCGCTTGGGGTTTCTGTTCAATATTGTACCTCACTTTCCTGCGCGGCACACGGTGTGTCGGCGCAGTGTTGTTTTTATCCCATACAGATTTAGTATACGCCAAATGCGGAAAAAAGTCAAGTGTTTTTGCAAGCGCGGGGGAAAATGTGTCTGAAAAGGGGCGTAATTCCGACGGTTTCCGACATTCCGGGGGAGGGGGAGGGGAGTAGGGAGAAGGTCAAGTTAGCAGTGAGGAGTGAGGAGTGAGAAGTTGTTCCGTTTTTTGTTCCTGCTGCTGATCGAGAAGGGAGCAGGGAGGAGGTAAATGCGGAATGCGGAACGAAAAACCCCCGCAATCATTCCGCATTCACATCCTACTTCCTCCCTCCTACTTCCTCCCTCCTGCTTCCTCCCTCCCCCCTCCTCATTTCCCGATTTGCTTTTTCCTGCAAAATGTGCTATACTATATACTAGAATACTATGCCGCAGAAAACGGAGTGATCTTTATGACTGACTTCACCAAGAAAAGTACCTACTTCTATGAGCTCCCGCCTGAGCGGATCGCGCAGACACCCGTCGAGCCGCGCACTGCCTCGCGCCTGCTCTGCCTGGACCGCCGCACCGGCGCCCTCTCCCACCACCGCTTCTTCGAGCTCGGCGACCTCCTCCTCCCCGGCGACCTCCTCGTCATGAACGATTCCCGCGTGCTCCCCGCCCGCCTCTACGGCGTCCGCGCCGACACCGGCAGCCCCATCGAATTCCTGCTGCTCAAGCCCGTCGCCGAAAAGGTCTGGGAGATCATCTGCAAGCCCGGCAAAAAAGCCAAGCCCGGCACCGTCTTCCGCTTCGGCGACCGCCTCACCGCAGAGGTCCTCGATTACGCCGAGGACGGCGGCAGGATCGTCCGCTTTGCCTGCGAGGGCAGCCTCTATCCCGTGCTCGACGAGATCGGACAGATGCCCCTGCCGCCCTATATCACCGAAAGGCTCCGCAGCAAGGAGCGCTATCAGACCGTCTATGCCCGCGAGCCCGGCTCCTCTGCCGCTCCGACTGCCGGTCTGCACTTCACGCCCGAGCTGCTCCGCACCCTCTCCGATATGGGTATTTCGCACAGCTTCGTGACGCTCCATGTCGGGCTCGGGACCTTCCGCCCCGTCAAGACCGAGGATATCCGCGACCACCACATGCACGTCGAGCATTACACGATCCCCGCGGAGACCGCCGCAAAAATCGCCGAGACCAAGGCAAACGGCGGACGCATCATCGCGGTCGGCACGACCTCCATGCGCACGCTGGAGGGCGCATTCGCCGAATTCGGGGCGCTGCGCGCCTGCGAGGGCGACACCGGCATCTTCATCTATCCGCCCTACGACTTCAAGGTCGCCGACGGGCTCATCACGAATTTCCACCTGCCCGAATCGACGCTCATCATGCTCGTGTCGGCATTTGCGGGCTATGAGCACACGATGCACGCCTATCAGGTCGCCGTGCAGGAGCAGTACCGCTTCTTCTCCTTCGGCGACGCCATGCTGATCGCCGATCTCGGCGGGCTGCCCGAAACGGTCAGCGACGAAACGGTCCGTGCGGCTTCCGGGCGGCTGCTTGCGCGCAATGCCGAAGCCTATGAGGTGCTCGCACAATGAAACGACTGACTGTAGAACAAATTCTGATGCTGCATGAGACGCTGATCGCACAGACCGGCGGCTCTCCGGCGGTCGTCCGCCCCGAGCTGCTCGAATCCGCCGTGCAGGCGCCCTATCAGAGCTTCGGCGGCGTGCTGCTGCACCCGGACACGGTCGCGCAGGCGGCATATCTGGGCTACGGCATCATCTGCAACCACCCCTTTGCCGACGGCAACAAGCGCACCGGCGCGCACGCGATGCTCGTCACGCTCGCGCTCAACGGCATTGATCCCGACTATTCGCAGCAGGCACTCGCCGAGATGATCCTCTCGGTCGCGGACGGCAGTGCGGATGCCGAGGCGCTCCTGCACTGGCTCAGACAGCTTCCGCGGCATGGGAACGGAGCGGATGCCCTATGAAATCGGATCGCAGATCGCCTGCGCGGCGGCTGTTCATCGGGATGCTGCTGTTTCTGACCGCCGCCTTTGCCGTGACCAATCTGCCGTGCTTTCTCTGCGGGGCGATCGCGGCGCTGATCTGCCTGCTGACACTGCCGACCGCCGAAGCGCAGCAGGCAGCGAAGGGCAGGGGGCTGCTTGCGCCGATTCCGGTCCGCCCGCTGATTCCGGCGCTGGTCACGGGCTTCTGCCTGCTGATGCCGCCGCTGACGGTCGAATCGGGCGCGCTGTGGAAATACCCGATCCACCGGGCGGTGCTCGGCATCTATCACAATGTGCAGCCGTCCGGGCTCTTCCCCGATTTCGCCGGCGACGTGATCTCGGACTATCACTTCTCCTATCTGCCGAGCATCATGCAGGGCACGGGACATTTTTCGGTGCGCTTTGTCACCTCTGCGGACTGTGCGGAGCAGTATGAGCAGGCATTCCGCGGGCAGAGCGTGCAGACCTGTCTGCTCTCGGAGCTGGACGGCGGCGGCTCCTGCCGGATCGGCGACTGCGATGCCTATACCGTCTGGTATGACAGGGAATTCTTCGCAGACTGCCCCGATGCCGCCGTGTACATCTGTGAGGCGGGCACGAATCCCAATCACCCGCATTCCACAGCCCTCATCGCCGACAAAAGCACCGGTAAGGTGCAGCTGTCAAGGCTCGGCTGAGGCGCGGAGCCCCATGTTTGCAAGCAAACGGGGCATTTCCCTCCGGGCACCGTTTCGCGGAGCCTCCCGGTTCCGTTCAACACACGGCGCTGAAGCGCCTTCTTGTGGCGCGATACTCCCCGCATTTGGTGAGATCATCCGCTGAAACGACGGACACACAAGGGGTTTGGGGCGCCATGCCCCATTCTGTTCCATCGCGAAGCGCACGTTTTGCAGTGCAAAACTGCGCAGTTTGCTCGCAAACATGCGATACCGCCATTATTCTTTCTTCTTTTCTCTCCCCCGCCCCTCAGCGGCAAGCGTAACGGTATCGGAATCATTCCGCATTCACCACCTACCTGCTACCTCCTCCCTTTCATTCCGCATTCTTTACTTGAAATATCATTTTTCGGAGGTCGATGAACTATGCAGCAAGCCTTAAGAAAGACCAAGATCGTGTGCACCGTGGGTCCGGCAACGGACAGAGAAGAGGTGCTCCGCCAGATGATGCAGGCGGGCATGAATGTTGCGCGCTTCAACTTCTCGCACGCGAACTACGAAAAGGACAGGGTCCGCTTCGAGACCGTCGTGCGGCTGCGCGAGGAGCTCGGGCTGCCGATCGCGACCATGCTCGACACCAAGGGTCCGGAGGTCCGCCTGCGCACCTTCCCCGGGGGTCCGGTCGAGATTTTTGACGGCGACACCTACACCCTCACCGTCCGCGATGTGCCCTGCGACAGCAAAATCGGCTCGGTGAGCTATGCGCGCCTTGCCAAGGACGTCAAGCCCGGCGATACCGTCATGATCAACGACGGTCTGGTCGAGCTGCGCATCGAGCATGTCTCCGCGACCGATATCGAGTGCAGGGTCATCCACGGCGGCACGCTCTCCGACCACAAATCCTGCAACTTCCCGGACGTCAACCTCTCGATGCCCTATCTCTCCGACGCGGACATGGAGGACCTCGAATTCGGCGCGAAGCTCGGCTTTGACTTCATCGCGGCGAGCTTTACCAGAACCGGCGCGGATATCCGCTATCTGCGCAAATTCACGCAGAGCCTCGGCTGGTACGGCGTGCGCATCATCGCGAAGATCGAGAACCGCGAGGGCGTCAACAACATCGACGAGATCCTCGAAGCCGCCGACGGCATCATGGTCGCGCGCGGCGACATGGGCGTCGAGATTCCGTTCGAGCAGATCCCCGCGATCCAGAAGGAACTGATCCGCAAGGGCTATGAGGCGGGCAAGCAGGTCATCACCGCGACGCAGATGCTCGAATCCATGATCACGAACCCGCGCCCGACCCGTGCGGAGATCACCGACGTCGCCAATGCGATCTACGACGGCACCAGTGCGATCATGACCTCGGGCGAGACCGCCGCGGGGCAGCACCCGGTCGAGACCGTGCAGACAATGGCGCGCATCGCCCTGACGACCGAATCGAGCATCGACTACAAGGGCGAATTCATGGCGCGCATCGGCGCAAAGGCGACCATCGCCGACGCGATCGCACACGCGACCGTGACGACCGCCCACGACCTCGACGCGAGCGCGATCATCACCGTGACGAAGGGCGGCGAAACGGCGCGGCTGATCTCGAAATACCGCCCGATGTTCCCGATCATCTCCTGCACGACCGACCCGATGGTGCAGCGGCAGATGAATCTTTCGTGGGGCGTGCATCCGCTGGTCATCGCCGAGGAGACGAACACCGACGCGCTCTTCCGGCATGCGGTCGAGGCATCGTGCGCGGCAGGCTACACAGAGCCCGGCGATACCGTTGTCATCACGGCGGGCGTCCCGCTCGGCATCTCCGGCACGACCAATCTGCTGAAGGTAGAGTCGATCGAGTAGGAAATGCGGAGGGAGGATGTGAATGCGGAATGAGAAATGGTTCCGGCACTTTCATTTTAGCCGCTGAAGCATGGATAACGGAACAACTCCTCACTCCTAACTGCTCACTCCTAACTCGTCATTTCTCACTTCTCATTTCTCACTCCTCACTCCTCACTTCAATACCAGTTGTTGACAAGCGCCGCGACCTCATTCATGTCAATGGAAGTGGGCGCGCTGCCGGATGACCTCTGCGGCTCGATGCCGTTCTGCTCCCAGCGGCGCACGGCGGCACGCCAGTCGCGCATCGGGCTGCGTCCGACCGTCCAGCCGTTTGCGGTGTAATAATCCGTGAACGCCTGCGCGTCAATGCGGTTCCCGCGCTCGCTGCAATATTCTGCGACCTGCTGCACCGTCGGCGGCGAAAAGGTCTTGCTGTCGGTCGGTGCGGGGCTTTCCTCCGGCACAGATTCAGAACCCGGCAGTGCTTCCCCGCATTCGTCCGCGCAGATGTGTTCGGCGGGCGCGGGCACCGGCGCTTCGGCGGGGATCTCTTCGGCGGCGGACGGCTTTCGCGGGCGACCGCCCTTTTTGCCTGCTTCCGAACGGTGTGCGCAGATCTGCTCCCATTTTTCGCCGTCGCGGGCAAGCTGCTTTGTCATCACGAGGAATGCCATCTGTGCAGCGCCGGATAGCTTTGGCATTTCGCCGGTGCAGGCATAGGCAAAGAGCGCCTTGATTACCACGCCTGCCATGCGGTCGCTGAGCAGTGCGAACAAACCCTCCCAGTCCTTGTATACGATGAATGCCTTGCTGTCGGTTTTGTGATCGACCTGTGCCATGTGAACACATCCTTTCCGGTTTCGCGGGCGGGATCACCCTTTCATAAAAGGCGCGGAAACCGAAAAAAGTTGTACGCAAACGTACAACTTTCCGGAAAAGTTCACAAAAAATTTACAATTCCGTCCGGAAGCGCGGGCTGATTCTCCCGCGTGCGCGCGCGTGCGCGAATGAGCGCTTTCTCTGTATCTGTCTCTGTTTTTGTTTTTGTATCTGTATCAGCTTTTTTTGCTTCCATAAAAAAGCATTTGCTATTTAGAACGAAAGTGCCGGAACAACTCCTCCCTCCTACCTCCTCCCTCCTCCCTGCGCTCCTCATTTCTTGCAATTTGCAGTGAAGTGTGCTATAATAGTAGGATAAACCCATTTCCCCCTTTGAAAGGAGACCTTGGCATGAGCCAACCCGTATATTCTCTCGGCATTGACGTCGGGTCAACGACCGTCAAAACCGTTGTGATCGACACAGAGCATAATATTCTCTCGCAGTGCTATCAGCGCCACTTCTCCCGCGTGAGAGAGACCGTCACGGAGCAGATCGCCGCGCTGCAAAAGCAGTTCCCCGATGCGCGCTTCCGCATCTGCATCACCGGCTCGGCAGGGCTCGGGCTTGCCCAGAGCGCCGGCATCGCCTTTGTGCAGGAGGTGCACGCGGCATTTCTCGCGGTCAAGGCGGATTACCCCAAAGCCGACGTCGTGATCGAGCTCGGCGGCGAGGACGCGAAAATGATCTTCCTGACCGGCGGCGTCGAGCAGCGCATGAACGGCTCCTGCGCCGGCGGCACGGGCGCCTTCATCGACCAGATGGCAACGCTGCTCGGCATCACCGCGGACGAGCTCGACCGGCTCTCGCTCAAAGCCGAAAAGCGCTATCCGATCGCGTCGCGCTGCGGCGTCTTTGCAAAATCCGATATCCAGCCGCTGCTCAATCAGGGCGCCAAGCGCGAGGACGTCGCGGCGAGCATCTTTCAGGCAGTCGTCGACCAGACCGTCTCGGGGCTGGCACAGGGGCGCACGATCGAGGGCACGGTGCTCTTTCTCGGCGGTCCGCTCTCCTTCCTCAAGGGGCTGCGGCAGGCGTTTGTCCGCACGCTGAAGCTCGACAGCGACCACGCGGTCTTCCCGGAGAATGCCCCGGTCTTTGTCGCCTACGGCTGCGCGATGTTCGCGGAGCAGTCGGTCGAGGTGTCGACCCTCGCGGAGGCGATGGACAAGCTGGAGCACGCGAAAACGGGCGGCAACACGGTCACAGGCAAGCCGCTCTTTGCCTCGCGCGCCGAATATGAGCAGTTCATCGAGCGGCACAAGGCGCACGACCTGCCCTTCGCCGATCTGCGCACCGAAACGGGCGGCTGCTGGCTCGGCATCGACGCGGGCTCGACCACGACCAAGCTGGTGCTCATCACCGACCGCGGCGAGCTGCTCTATCAGTATTACGCCGCAAACCGCGGGCAGCCGCTTGACCGCATCGTCGAGCAGCTGAAAAAAATATTCGCGGAGATGAACCCCGATCTGCACATCCGCGGCTCGGCGGTCACCGGCTACGGCGAGGACTTCATCCGCGCCGGTCTGGGCATTGATTACGGCATTGTCGAGACGGTCGCGCATTTCAAGGCGGCGTCCTATTTCTGCCCCGACGTCGATTTCATCATGGATATCGGCGGGCAGGATATCAAGTGCTTCAAGATCCGCAATCACTCGATCGACAGCATCATGCTGAACGAGGCGTGCTCCTCGGGCTGCGGGTCGTTCATCCAGAGCTTTGCGCAGGCAATGGGCTATGAGATCGCGGAATTCTCGCAGCTCGGGCTCTTCGCGGAGCACCCGGTCGACCTCGGCTCCCGCTGCACGGTGTTCATGAACAGTTCGGTCAAGCAGGCGCAGAAGGACGGCGCATCGGTCGAGGATATCTCGGCGGGGCTCTCAGGCTCGATCATCAAGAACGCGGTCTACAAGGTCATCCGCGCCAAGTCGGTCGAGGAGCTTGGCAAAAATATCGTCGTGCAGGGCGGCACCTTCCTCAATGACGCCGTGCTGCGCTCCTTTGAAATGGAACTCGGGCGCGACGTGATCCGCCCGGCGATCTCGGGGCTGATGGGCGCGTTCGGCGCGGCGCTCTACGCAAAGGAGCACGCCCCCGCGCAGTCGACGACGATCACGAAGGAGCAGATCGAAGCCTTTACCTATACGACCCGCAGTGCCAAGTGCGGCGGCTGTACCGCACACTGCGCGCTGAATATCGTCACGTTCCCCGGCGGCGGCAGGTTCATCTCCGGCAACCGCTGCGAGCGCGGCGCGGGCAAATCGAAGGCGGCATCTGCGCCCTCGATCTACGAGTGGAAATACGAGCGCATCCTGCGCTGCACCGACAAAAAGCCCGCAGGCGTCCCCTGCGCGACAGTCGGTCTGCCGCTCGCACTCGCCTACTATGAGCAGATGCCCTTCTGGACGGAGCTCTTCACGAGGCTCGGCTTTGCGGTGAAGCGCTCCCGCGAGAGCGACCGCGACGTCTACTATCAGGGGCAGCACACGATCCCCTCGGATACGGTCTGTTATCCGGCAAAGCTGGCGCACGGGCATATCGAGGATCTGCTGGAGCAGCGGGTCGACTTCATCTTCTGGCCGTGCATGAGCTATAACGTCGACGAGGGCGAGAACGACAACCACTTCAACTGCCCGGTCGTCGCGTATTATCCGGAGCTGCTGCGCGCCAACAATCTGCGGCTCACCAAGCGCAATTTCATCACGCCCTATATGGACCTGAACCACAAAAAGGGTGTTTACCGCGCGCTGAAGGAGGCGCTGAAGGAATACCGCTATACGGGCGATCTGCGCGAGGCGATCGAGGCGGCTTACGCGGCACAGGCGGATTACCGCAGAGAAATGGCGGAGGAGGCGCAGCGCATCATCAATGAGGCGCGCGCGTCCGGCAGAAAGATCATCGTGCTGGCGGGCAGACCCTACCACATCGACAAGGAGATCAACCACGGCATTCACAAGCTGATCGCGAGCCTCGGCATGGCGGTCGTCAGTGAGGACGCAGTCGCGGCGCTGGGGCATGTGGGCAAGCTCGGAGTTCTCAATCAGTGGACCTATCACGCGCGGCTCTACCGTGCGGCGCAGTATGTCACGACGCAGCCCGATATGCAGCTGGTGCAGCTGGTGTCCTTCGGCTGCGGCATCGACGCGGTGACGACCGACGAGGTGCGCACGATCCTCGAGCAGAGCGGTAAGCTCTATACGCAGCTCAAGATCGACGAGATCAACAACCTCGGCGCCGCGAAAATCCGCCTGCGCTCGCTCGTAGCGGCAATGGAAGGCTAAGCCCGGAGCCCGGGCGGGCGGCGGGGCAGCCCCCGCGGGCGAGGTCACCCCCCAATTCGGCATATCTGAACCCGTCGCGGATTTGCCCCCTCAAGGGGGGATTTGTCACAGCGTTTCAACGGAATGAAAGTGACGGAACAACTCCTCACTTCTCATTTCACATTTCTCACTTCTCATTAAGAGGTACGATTATGGGTTTTATTGACCAGCTCCGTGCGGAGGTCGAGCTGCACGGCGATATGGAGACGGACTTCAAAAGCCGCCGGTATCATCAGGCGAAAAATCTCGCCGCAAAATATGTCGACCAGATCGAGGAGCAGGCGCGCATCTCGGCACGCTGCGGCGATTACGAACGGCTGGAGGGGCATGCGCTCATCCGGGGAATCGTCATCATCGCGCCGCAGGATTTCGAGCAGCCGCTCACGGTCACCACGAAGATCAAGGCGCGGCGCTATGAGATCGCCCCGAACCCCGATAACGAGCTGTTCGAGGTGTTTTTGCTCGCACTGGCACAGCTCTGTGAGCAGGAGCATATCAGCTGCGCCCCCATGCAGGCGCTCCTCGCCGATAAGGAGGGCAGGCTCATCCCCCATGTCCTCCCCCTGACCGTCAAAAACCCGAAGAAGGAGAAGGTCGAAAAGCTCGGGTTTCCGTATCAGATCACATTCTGAAAGGCGGTGCGGCATGGATACACAGACAACGGGCTTTGCGGAATCCCTGCGGCAGGCGGCTCAGTCGCACGGCGCCGCACAGATCGACATGCAGTCGCTGCTGTTTCAGCAGGGGCGCGATATTGCCGGAGCCTATGTCGATATGATGAAAAGCTATGCCCGGCTGACGGCGCGTGCAGGGTGCTATCAGCCCGGCGAGGGCGGCAAAATGACCGTCTCGGGATTTTGCCGCACGGAGGATTCCCATTTCGGCACGGAACCGCTGCTGCACCGGAAGCACCGCGTGAGCAGAATCCTGACCGCACAGCTTTCCGATCTGCATTTTCGCGATACGGTGCTGACGGTGCGCGAAAGCGACCTGTTTGCGGCGTTCTGCACGGGCTTTGCGGAATTCTGTCAGGCGGAGGGCATCCGCATCGGCAGGCTGTCGGTGCTTGTCCGCAAAAAGGACGGCACGGCGGAATACCGCGAGCTGCCCGCCGTGATCCACGGCTCCGAGCATGCAGAGGCGCTCGGCTATCCCTATGAGATCACCTTCTAGCGCCCGGAGACCGGGCAGGCGAGAGGCGAAAGGCTGCATGCTGACAGGCTGCCGGGTGCGGCATCTTGTCACCGGTGCGGCACAGTATCGTGAGAAATGACGGTCTTGCGCGACGGATCGATATTGGGGCTTCAAGTCCCGTTTCAGAATTGTGTGTCCGGCAACAGACGGGCCGCTGAGAGAGGTGAAGGAAAATGCTGTCAAAGCCGGATATTGGCTGGACCGTTTTTTCGCTGGGCGATTTTCAGGCAAAGGTCAGCTATCTGGTCGATATTCCGTTCGACTGGCTGATCTCCTGTAAAGACGCACTGAAATACAATATTCCCGCTTCGTTTTTTCTGGAGCTGGAGGGAGAATCCTGCATCGTGACCTCATACGGATATGATACGCATATCATCTTCCGGAATCACGATTGTGAATACACGCTCACAACCGTTCACGGTGTCGATTTCGTTCAATTATCCAGAATGCTGCTGGAAGACATCCGGCTGTATTTTGACGACTGGGTAACGTGGTACGATTTTGAACAGACAGAATCCGATTTTGCACGCAGACGGACTGCTCTGAAAGCATTGATCGAGGAAACAGAAGCATACCTTGAACGGTACAAAAAATAATACGGATTGATCGGGAATGATCGTTTGCAATGCCCCTTCTGAATCATCCGCGCATCGGATTCATTCCGCATTCCGCAATTCTTCTCGAAAGGTTGGAAAACATGGCAACATCCAAACAGGCGATATTTACCCCGGAGATGAAAAAGACCCACACGATCCTCGTGCCGGACATGCTGCCGGTGCATTTTCAGCTGCTCATCAGCGTGCTGAAGCCCTACGGCTATCACTGCGAGCTGCTGCGCACGGCAAGCCGGGCGGTCGTCGACGAGGGGCTGAAAAATGTCCACAACGACACCTGCTATCCGGCGCTGCTCGTTATCGGGCAGTTCATGGAGGCGCTGAAATCCGGTCGCTATGACCCTGACAAAACCGCGCTGCTCATCACGCAGACCGGCGGCGGCTGCAGAGCGTCGAATTATATCCACCTGCTGCGCAAGGCGATCCGGGAGCAGTTCCCGCAGGTGCCGGTCATCTCGCTGAATTTCTCCGGGCTCGAAAAGGACCCGCGCTCGGGCTGGCAGATGACGCCGACCATTTTCCTCAAATTCCTCTACGCGGTGCTTTACGGCGATCTGCTGATGAGCGTCTCGAACCAGTGCCGCCCCTACGAGCTGAAAAAGGGCGAGACCGACAAGCTCCTGCAGAAGTGGCAGCGCCGGCTCGAAAAGTCGTTCGATTCGCGGGACTTCCTGCACACATCGCGGAATTACCGCCGCATTCTCGAGGATTTCGACAAAATTCCCCGCACCGCGCGCAACAAGGTCCGCGTGGGCATTGTCGGCGAGATCTATGTCAAATATTCGCCGCTTGCAAACAACCATCTGGAGGATTTTCTGCTCTCCGAGGGCTGCGAGCCGGTGATCCCGTCGCTGCTGGAATTTGTGATGTACTGCGCGGTCAGCACGGCGGTGGACGGCAGGCTCTATCACTATCTGGACAAGAGCGTGATATACAACGGCATCGGCTACAAGCTGATCTACGCGATGCAGAAGCAGCAGATTAGAGCGGTGAAGAAGCACGGGGTATTCGACCCGCCGCATGATTTCGAGCATCTGCGCAAGCGTGCCGACCAGTATATCAGTCAGGGCGTGAGCATGGGCGAGGGCTGGCTGATCACGGCGGAGATGGCGGCGCTGGCGGAGACGGGCACGGAGAACATCATCTGCACGCAGCCGTTCGGGTGTCTGCCGAATCACATTGTGGCGAAGGGCATGATGCGCGTGATCAAGAATGCATATCCGAATGCGAACATCACGGCGATCGACTATGATCCGGGCGCGACGCGGGTGAATCAGGAGAACCGTGTGAAGCTGATGCTTGCGAACGCGAGAAAGCCTGCGGAGAAGTGAGAAGTGAGAAGTGAGGAGTGAGAAGTGCGCTTCGGCGCACCGGTCATTTCTCACTCCTCTTTTTCTCTGCGGATTTCGCCTTCTCACTTACCCCGGAGCCTTGACATTCTCCTCCAAACGCTGTATAATATTACCATCCCCCCCGGACGTGCCGCATCTTCCTGCGGCTTTCGTTTTTCAACCGCGAAAGGAGTCCAACTATGCCAAATCAGCTCTGTATCGTCCTCGATTTCGGCGGGCAGTATAACCAGCTCATCGCCCGCCGCGTCCGTGAGTCCGGCGTCTACTGCGAGATCCTCCGCTTCGATACCCCCATCGCAGAGATCGCCGCACGCCGCCCCGGCGGAATCATCTTCACCGGCGGTCCCAACAGCGTCTATGACCCCGCCTCCCCCCATATCTCCCCCGAAATCTTCTCCCTCGGCATCCCCGTCCTCGGTATCTGCTACGGCTGCCAGCTCATGGCGTATACCCTCGGCGGCGAGGTGAAAAGCTGCGAAAAATCCGAATACGGCAAGATCGACATGACGCAGGATATGAAAAGCCCGCTCTTCTCCGGCGTCCCCGCGCAGAGCACCGTCTGGATGAGCCACACCGACTACGTCAGCCGCGTGCCCGAGGGCTTCACCGTGCATGCATCCTCCGCCGACTGCCCCGCCGCAGCCTTCGCCAATGAGGCGAAAAAGCTCTATGCCGTCCAGTTTCACCCCGAGGTCACGCATACCGCGTTCGGGCGCGAGATTCTGCGCAATTTCCTCTATTCGGTCTGCGGCTTTGCCGGCGACTGGAAAATGGAGGGCTTCATCGAGCAGACCGTGCAGGCGCTCCGCGAAAAGATCGGCGACAAAAAGGTCGTGCTCGGGCTCTCCGGCGGCGTCGATTCGTCCGTAGCGGCAGCTTTGCTGAGCAGAGCCGTCGGCAAACAGCTCACCTGCGTTTTCGTCGATCAGGGTCTCATGCGCAAGGACGAGGGCGATTTCGTCGAGGAGACCTTCACGAAGCTGTTTGACATGAATTTTGTGCGCGTCAATGCGCAGCAGCATTTCCTCGAAAAGCTCCGGGGCGTCACCGATCCCGAGCAGAAGCGCAAAATCATCGGCACCGAGTTTTACAGCGTGTTCTGGGATAAGATTCGCGAGCAGGGCGCCGAGGGCTTCTTTGCGCAGGGCACGATCTATCCCGACCGCATCGAGAGCGGCAGGGGCAATGCCTCCGGGCAGGGCAGCACCGCGGTCATCAAGACCCATCACAACATGGTGAAAATGCCCGACGATATTCAGTTTGAGGGCGTGATCGAGCCGCTATGCGACCTCTTCAAGGACGAGGTGCGGGCAGTCGGCGAGCGGCTGGGGATTCCCGCGGAGCTTGTGTGGCGGCAGCCCTTCCCGGGACCGGGGCTCGGCGTGCGCATCATCGGTGAGATCACCGAGGAGAAGGTGCGCATTTTGCAGGATGCAGACGCCATTTTCCGCGACGAGATCGCAAAGAGCGGGCTGGCGCGCACGATGAGTCAGTTTTTCGCGGTCCTGCCTGATGTGCGCACGGTCGGCGTCATGGGCGACCACCGCACCTATGAGCATCTGATCGCGATCCGCGCGGTGACCACCGACGATTTCATGACCGCCGACTGGGCACGCATCCCCTACGATGTGCTCGCGCGCATCTCCAACCGCCTCTGCAATGAGTGCCCCCATGTCAACCGCGTCGTGTATGATATCACATCCAAGCCCCCGGGAACCGTGGAATGGGTGTGAGCCCGGAGCCCGGGCAGGCATTGCTGTCTGACATAATACGGCGCATTTGCGTAATTATCTGCGCGCCCAAAAGCAGCACTTTCACAACACATCATATTGATACAAAGAATCAGAGCGAACCGGTTTTGCTGTAAACCGGTTCGCTCTGTTTGATTCAGATGATTCCACAATGTGTTCCCGCATCGTTTACGTTATCAATCAAGCCACAGCAATCCGCAGATGCCGCAGCCGTCATCGTCTGCACCCGACTCGCACGGTCGGTCACAGCATTATATCTGATGCAGCCCCCGCGCGGCGACCCTCCGGACCGCCCGGCACAAATGCGGGCTGATGCGGTAGAGCGTATATTCGGCTCTGGTGAAAAAGGCAAAATCTTTGAGCGAACGGCTGCGCAGCTTCAGCGCCTGCTCAAGCTGCCTGCGTGCCGCCAGTTTTTCCGGGGTGCTCTCCGGGAGCAGACGCATGCACTGCTTCATAATGCCGCGAAAGCCGTTCTCGGTGTAGCGGTCCAGAAGCGCCTGCGGGAAAACCGCCGGAATGCGTTCAGCGAGAAATGCCTCCGTCCGTTCTCTGGCATAGAACCAGTCGAGCATGTTTTTTGCCGAGGCGGTCGTCGTGATGCTCTGCGGGCGCTTGCGGTGCAGCACCAGCGATCTGCCGACCGAGACGATCCTCTCTGCGCGCTCAAAGAGCATCGGCGTGATCAGGCTGTCCTCGTAGTTTCTGCCGACTGTAAAGCGGCACTGCGCGAAGAGCCGGCTGTCAAAGAGCTTGCTCCACACCGAAAACCCCATACCGCCGCTGAAGAGCTGCACCAATGCCTCTGCGGACGAAAAGACGCCCGGCTTCCAGTGCACCGGCTTGTGCTTTTTCGCCGCGGGCAGTGAACCCTCGGTGCGGCAGATATCGTAATCGCAGCAGGCGATCTGCGCCCCGCTGCTGCGCAAGGCGTGCAGCAGCGCTTCGATCATGTCGGGGCGAAAGGCGTCGTCGGGGTCGAGAAATGCGGTATACGCGCCGTGCATCGCGTCCAGACCGGTGTTCCGCGCGGCACTGAGCCCGCCGTTCTCCTGCCGGATGAGCCGCACGCGAGCGTCCCGCCGGGCATATTCCGCGCAGATCGCAGGTGAGCTGTCGTCCGAGCCGTCGTCGACCGCAATGATCTCGAGATTCCGGTAGGTCTGGGCGAGCAGGCTGTCGAGCCCCTCGCGCAGATACGCGGCGACATTGCAGACCGGCACAATGACGCTGACCAGCGGTTCTGTGCCGCTGATTTGATTTTCCTGTTCCATAAGCGCCTCACTTTTTGCGATTGCCCTCCGGCACACGGTGCCCGGGCTCTGTGCTTATTATACCACATTATGCGGAAAAAGCAAGAGCGCCGTTTCTGCGCGCGGGGCGGAGGGGAATTCCGTCATCTCCTGCCTGCTCATTTTGTCCGGAACAACTCCTCACTCCTCACTCGCCATTTCTCACTTCTCATTTTCCCCTCCGACTTTTTTCCAAAAGGGGCTTGACAAAATCATATGAATGTGTTATCATATGAACGGACGCTCACATGAATGTCCGCTCATATGTTTCAGGAGGTGTTCAGCATGACCGCTCATTCGCAAAGATACGCCGCACAGGCAGGAGAGCCCGGCTGCGGCTGCATGCGGCACGACATCTACGACCCCATTCTCCGGCGCGTGCGGCAGGAGCTCCCGACCGACGAGATCCTCTCCGACCTCGCCGACCTCTACCGCCTTTTCGCCGATTCCACGCGCGTCAAGATCCTCTTTTCGCTGTTTGAATCGGAAATGTGCGTCTGCGCCATCGCAGAGCTGCTCGGCATGACGCAGTCCGCGATCTCGCATCAGCTCAAGATTCTCAAGGACGCCAATCTGGTCGCGAACCGCCGCGAGGGCAAAACGATCTATTACTTCCTCGCGGACGACCACGTCCGCAGCATCATTCTGCAGGGCTTTGAGCATCTGCTCGAGCGCATTGACGACGGAAAGGAGCCGGATGCAACATGAAAAAGCGCTATCACATCGAAAATCTCGACTGCGCCAACTGCGCCGCAAAGGTCGAGCACGCGATCGCGGAGCTCGACGGCGTCGATGCGGTTTCGCTGCTGTTCGTGCAGAAAACACTCGTGCTCGAAGCCGCCGACGACCGCTTTGCGGAGGTCTTCGCGGCGGCAAAGAAAAAGGCAGCCGAATTGGAGCCCGACATGCTGATTCTCGAGGACGCGCCCGCCGTGACCGAGGCGGCAAAGGGGCTCGAACCGGAGCAGAAGCAGAGCCTCATCCGCATTATCGCGGCGTCGGTGCTGCTGGTGATCGCATGGCTGCTGCCGCTGACCGGAATCGCCAAGCTGATCGCCTTCGCCGTGCCCTATCTGGTCGCGGGCTATCCGGTCCTGCTCGATGCCGTGCGCAATATCGCACACGGGCAGATCTTCGACGAAGCCCTGCTCATGACGCTCGCAACGGTCGGCGCATTCGCGATCGGGGAATACCCCGAAGCCGCCTTTGTCATGATCTTCTTTCAGGTCGGCGAGCTCTTTGAGAATATCGCCGTCGGCAGGAGCCGCCGCTCGATCGCGGGGCTCATGGATATCCGCCCGGACCGTGCGACAGTCGTGCGCGGCGACTACGAGGTCACCGTCAAGCCCGAGGAGGTTCAGGTCGGCGAGCGCATCCGCATCCGTCCGGGCGAGCGCATCCCGCTCGACGGCGTGATCGTCTCCGGCAAAACGACCGTTCACACCGCCGCGCTGACCGGCGAAAGCGCGCCCTCCGCAAAATCCGAGGGCGATCAGGTGCTCAGCGGCACGGTCAACCAGAGCGGCGCGATCACCGTACGGGTTGAGAGCGTCTATGCCGAGAGCACGGTCTCGCGGATTCTCACGCTGGTCGAATCGGCTGCGGAGAAAAAATCGAAGGCGGAGCGCTTCATCACGCGTTTCTCGCGGGTGTATACCCCGGCGGTCGTGCTCTGCGCCGTGCTGCTCGCGCTGATTCCGCCGCTCTGCTTTGCGCAGCCGTGGGGGAGCTGGCTGCACCGCGCCTGTGTCTTTCTGATGGTCTCGTGCCCGTGCGCACTGGTCGTGTCAGTGCCGCTGAGCTTCTTCGGCGGAATCGGCGGTGCATCGCGGTACGGCGTGCTGATCAAGGGCGCGAACGATCTGGAGCGTCTCAGCGCGGTCGACACGGTCGTCTTTGACAAGACCGGCACGCTGACGCACGGCGAATTTGCCGTTGACGCGATCCACCCGAAGGACTGCACCGCCGACGAGCTGCTCGATATCGCGGCGGCGGCAGAGCAGCGCTCGACGCATCCGGTCGGCGAGTCGATCATCCGGGCACACAGCGGGCATCTGGACCCTGACCGGCTGACCGAGGTTACCGAGCTCGCCGGGCGCGGGCTGCATGCGGTCGTCGACGGCAGAGCCTACGATATCGGCAGCGCCAAGCTGATGGAGGAGGCCGGCGCCGATTTCCGGGAGTGCCACCTCTCCGGCACGGTCATTCATATTGCGCGCGAGGGCGAATACCTCGGGCATATCGTCATCAACGACCGCGTCAAGCACGGCGCGAAGGCAGCGCTCGATAAGCTCCGCACGCTCGGCATCCGCAGGACGGTCATGCTCACCGGCGACCTGCAGTCGGTCGCGGAATCGGTCGGCAAGGCGGTCGGCATCGACGAGCTGCACGCAGAGCTGCTGCCCGCCGACAAGGTCGCGCAGGTCGAGCAGATCATGCAGTCGGGCGCAAAGGCCGCGTTTGTCGGCGACGGCATCAACGACGCGCCGGTGCTCATGCGTGCCGACGTCGGTGTCGCGATGGGTGCGATGGGCAGTGACGCGGCAATGGAGGCGGCGGATATCGTGCTGATGGACGATTCGCTGCTCAGGCTCGGAACGGCGATCGCGACGGCGCGCAAGACGATGCGGATCGTGCGGGAGAATATTGTGTTTGCGCTGGCGGTGAAGCTGCTGATTCTGGTGCTCGGGGCGTTCACAGAGATCAGCCTGTGGCTGGCGATGTTCGGGGATGTCGGCGTGCTGATTCTGGCGGTGCTTAATGCACTCAGGGCGATGCAGCCCGCAGCGGCTCCGGCGGCAGAGCATCACCATGACCACGGCCACGAACACGGCGACGACTGCCATTGCGGCGGGCATCATCATCACGACCACGAACACCATCACCACGACGACGACGACTGCCGCTGCGGCGGGCACCACCACGACGCGGGAGAATGAGAAGTGAGAGATGGTTCCGCCGAGTCAATTCATCTGCTGATTGAAAGGATTTTTGGGAGTAATGACGTATCAGAAGGCGCTTTCGCGCCGTGCAGTCACGCAAATTGGGTGAGGATGCAAAACGGCTCGCGGAGCCAAATCGCCCGGTTTGCTTGCAAACATGGGGCTCCGCGCCCAACGAAAGACACAGCAGGAGCAACGGTTCAGAACAGGGAACAAAAGCCCCCGCAATCATTCCGCATTCTGCATTCTCCTCCCGCCGGGCTTGACATTCAAATGGAATCATGCTACAATAAAACTGATTTCCGAACAGAAAGGAGCTCCTCCTATGAATCAGGCTCAGGCGAAAATCATCGCCTCCTCTACCGCCGGCGACGCCGCCGTCGCTTCCGCCGCCCGCATCTCTACGACGCAGGGCTCTGCACTCGAAATCTTCGCCCGCTCCTGCGAAAGCGAAAATAACGCCGGTCTCATCGAAAAGGTCGCTGCCTCCGGGCATACCTCCACCCTCGAGCACCAGTTCTTTACCGTCGCCTTCGACAATGTCTCTGTCTGCACCGAGGAGTTCGTCATCGAGTTCCGCCTCGGCTCCTATACCGTCAAATCCCGCAGATACGTCGATTTCACGGACGCCGGATTCTGTCTCCCGCCGCTGCCGGAGCAGCTCCTGCCCGACTACAAAGCACACATGCAGTCGCTCTTCGACGACTATGCGGCACTGCTGGAGTGCGGCATCCCGAAGGAGGACGCGCGTTATCTGCTGCCCTATTGCTTCCGCTCGAATTTCTACTGCACGATGAACGCGCGCGAGCTGCTCTACATGATCACGGTGATGTGCGTCGGGCGCGGCTCCTATTTCCCGGAGCTCAAGGCGCTCGGTGAATCGCTCAAGGAGCAGATCCGCGCCTATTTCCCGAAGCTCCCCGACCTCTTCGAGAAGCGCTTTCCCGCCGGGAGCGACCGATATGCGCCGCCCGCCGTTCCGGCATGTCCGCAGCCGGAAGCCGCGCAGGGACGCGCCGAGCTGCTGCATGTCAGCCCGGTCGCCGATGCGCTGACTGTGAGCGCCGCCTTCAACTTCGTGAGCGGCAGTCAGCCCGCAGACCCCGACGCTGTGCTGCACGGGGAACGCACCCGCGAGCTCGAAATGATCTGGGCGCAGTTTGCCCTGCGTGATCTGTCGCTCGCCGCGGTCACGCATCTGGTGCGGCACCGCATGCAGACCGTGCTCGTGCCGCAGGTGACGCAGGCGGTGCTGACGCAGCATTATGTGCTGCCCGAATCTATTGAAAATAACGCAGATGCGCGTGAAATCTATACCGCTGCCTTCATGCGGAATGCAGATGTGCTCAACCGGATGCTCCCGGAGGGGCTCCCCGCGGCAGCCGTGCAGTATTTCGCGCTCGCGGGCAATCAGGTCGACGTGCTCTGCGCGATGAACGGAAGAGAGCTGCTCCACTTCATGAAGCTGCGCACCTGCAGCCGCGCACAGTGGGAGATCCGCGGCGTCGCGGTCGACCTGCTGCGGCAGCTCCGCTTAGCAGAGGGCAGCGTCTTCGACCGCTTCGGTCCGAGCTGCTTTGTCACCGGGAAATGCCCCGAGGGGCGGCTCTCCTGCGGCAAAACGGCGCAGATGCAGGAAATCTTCGGCGGAAAGCTGTAACCCGCCGATGCTCCGGCGCCGCAAACCGTCGAAAATGCAGAAAAATGTCCGCGTCTGCAAAAAATCGCGAAAAGGGCTTGCAAAATCTGCAAAAATGCGTTATAATAAAGATGTATTGCAGATAAAAACGGAGGGAGACGCCCATGCCCAGCGGGACGCAAAATACAGTCCGCAGATCGCAGCAGAATCCCCGCAGACACCGCAAGCGCCGCAGACGCGGTCCGCTGATCCGGTTCCGGTTCGGGATGCTGTGCTTCATCTGGCTCGCAAGCCTGATCGTTTGCTTCGGACTTTATATGTATCACCGGAACGTCCACCCCGAACGGGATGTGTTCGTTTCCAAAGCAGTCGCCGAGACCTCAAGCGCGCTCGATTCAGTCGCGCCGGTCGACTCGGCACCCGAGGAGAGCTCGTTTGCGGAAAACGTGAATTCGACCGCTTCCGATGAGAGCAGCGCGGAGGAATCCTCGCAGGCGGTCATCGAGGCGAAAATCAACCCCGTACCGGACGGTCAGACGCCGCAGCCCGCCTCCTATCTGGAGAAGTGTGCGTTCGTCGGCGATATGCTGGTCGACCGCCTCTACGAATCGGGGCTGCTGCAGAAGAAGAATTCCTATTCCAGCGAGACGCTGACGCTCGATAACTACCGCACGGAGTATATCCGGCTTCAGGACGGCACGACGATCCGCATTCTCAGTGCGGTCGCGCGCGCAAAATGCCCGATCTACCTGATGTTCGGCACCGAGAGCCTTGTCAACGGCAGAAAGCCCGACCAGATGACCGCGCAGTTCAGCGAGATGCTCAACAGCGTGGTGGCGGGCGCACCGGCTGCACAGGTCTATGTGCTCTCGATCCCGCCGGTGACCGCCGCCGCCGAAAAGCTCAAGAAGGGCGCGGTGCTCAATTCTGACATCGACCTGTACAATTCCAATCTGCTGGAGCTGTGCAATCAGGCGAATGTCTATTTTGTGGACACAAACACCGCCCTGAAAAACAGCAGCGGCAAGCTCGATCCGGCTTATGCCGAGCAGGACGGCATCCACCTGAACAAGGATGCAGGCGAGCTCCTGCTCAACTATGTGCTTGCGCACGTTCCGAACGCTTAATTCAAACCTCTATATTAAGGGTCAGCAGCGCACAGGCGAAGGGGTAATCGCTTATGCGCTGCTGATCCGATTATATGAAGTATCGCTGAAGATTCGCTGAAATAATGCGAAATGCCCTTGCGTCCGCGCCGAATCTGTGCTATGATAACAGCAGAAGGGAGATGCGTACCATGCATTTGCGCAGACTGCTGCCGCTTGCCGCGATGCTTCTGCTCGCCGGCTGCGGCTCCGGAAGGATCGCCGCGACGGCAGAGCAGACAACGGAGCCGACAGCTTCACAGACCGCACAGCCGACCGTGCAGCCGACGATCCAATCGACAACACAATCGACAACACAATCGACAACACAATCGACAACGGAATCGACAACGCAATCGACAACGCAGCCGACAACGCAGCCGACAATGGGATCCACCACCAAGCCGACGGCGGCAGTGACCGTGACGGAGAACTGGATGCTGCGTCTGGCGAACAGAACGCATCCGATCGGGGAATACGCGCCGCCGGAGCTTACGACGCTGAAGAACGGTGTGCAGGTCGATTCGAGAATGTACCCGGCACTGCAGAAGATGTTTGACGACATGCGCGCACAGGGCTTGAAGCCGTTTGTGCGTGAGGGCTACCGCACCTATGCGCAGCAGGTCGACATCATGGAGACGCGCATCCGCAGCTACCGGTCGCAGGGCTATTCGGAGCAGAAGGCGACGGCGCTGGCGAAGGACTATGTGGCGGAGCCGGGCACGAGCGAGCATCAGCTCGGGCTGGCGGTGGATATT
>JAEELE010000096.1 GCA_016288755.1 Oscillospiraceae bacterium | reverse complement strand
TGCCGCGGCGCACGCCACGGTCGCATGGCTGACCGGCAGGGGCATTGTGCTGCCGCTGGCAGTGCTCCTCGGCACCGTGCAGAACGGCCGTCTGCAGCGCTGGGAGGGGAATCCGTTCTTTCTGCTGCTGGCGCGCACGCCCCTCTCCGACGCGCTCCGCACCGACGGAATCTGGCTGCTGCTCGCGGTCGTCTGCGGGGTCATCAGCCTGACGGTCTTTTTGCAGATCGCCGCCGAGCCCCTGCCCCTGCGCAGCACGGTCAACCGCCGCGAGCAGTGCGCCGTGCTCATTCCGCTTGCCGCGCTGACTGCCCTGTGGCATCTGACACCCGCGCCGGACTGGCTGTTTGCGGTCTGTGCGGTGCTGCTCGGGATCGCCGTGCCGTGGGGGACAGCGCTCCTGCACAGCCGTTCACATGCATATACGCATCGCCGCGCGGAATCCTCACAGAATTAAGGAAAAGCTGATGCGATCGCATTGCTTCGCAACTGCAAAAGTGAACGGAACAGCTCCTCACTCCTCACTTGACTTTCTCCCTCCTGCCATATGATCGATTGATCGCAGGAATACTTTTCTGAAATTTCCTTTTATGAATCATGTTGCTAAAATCAATCATAATCTAGCCCCTCAGTCAGCTTCCCTTTCAGGGGAGACCTGCTTGTCGAAAAAGAGCTTTTGATGTGCCCGCGGCACATTTTGCGGGGACGCTGTCCCCGCGCCCCTGCCAAAGGGACATTGTCCCTTTGGAATCCCATTTTGTGTGGTTTTTTGCTGATACGTTGTTTTCATCATAATGGGATTCTTAAGGAATAAATCTGGTGCGCAAGGATGCTTTCGATCAAACGAGCTTGATCTGTCAGATTTTTCGTGCAAGATGACGGAAAATATGCAAGCAGATTGCGTGTCAAGCCGTCAGGCGGGATTTCATCAGTGGGGGTTTGGGGGTGAAACCCCCAATATAATCCCCCTGAAAGGGGAGGGAGACCGCCGAAGGCGGTGGAGGGGTTGTAAATGTAGATTGATCGCAGGACACTTTTCTGAAATAAGAGCATTTACAAAGAAAGGACCGACCCGCCATGAACATCTCAAGGCTGCTTCCGCTCGCCGGCGCGGCACTGCTCCTGACCGGCTGCACCGACATCCGCAACCGGCTCTCTCCCGATGTGCTCGCGGTGCATATCGCCGGACAGACCGAATTTGCCGTACACGACGCCGGTCTGTCCGCCCCGCTGACGGCATTTGCTCCGGAGCCCGGGCTGCTCTGCGATGCGCTGCGCCGCGCCTCGGGGGAGGAGGTCTCGACCGGACACCTGACGCTGCTTGCCGTCAGCGGCGACCCGGCAGCCGTGCTCCCCGCGTGGTTTTCGCAGCGCTGGATCGCCCCTACCTGCGCGGTGCTGGTGCTGCGCGAGAATGCCTGCTCCGCGCTCCGGTCGGGCAGTCTGCCGACCCCGCAGCAGCTTTCGGCTGCCGTCAGCACGGGGGCGCTGCCCTGCCGCACTGCCGACGCGGTCACGGGCGACCTCTGGGGCGGCTCCGGCGTGACCGCACTGCACTGTCTCGATGCCGGGCGCCTGACCTTGCTGCTCCGCGGCAGCGATACGGAATACGGCACGCTCTCGGAGGACGCCTGCCGCGGGCTCGCGCTGCTCGGCAGGCGATGGGAGCATTTCACGGCGGCTGCCGGAAACGGCACCGTGTTCTCGGTGCAGCGTGCGTCCCTGCATATCGCGGCGGCGGAGAACGAGGGCAGGCTGCGCTTTACGGTGCGCGGGCAGATTTTCTGTTCACCGGCAGACAGCGCCGCTGCGGAGACGCTCTGCCGCATGCTGACCGCCGCGCTCACCGAATCGGCAGGAGGAGCAGGCGCCGATCTGAACGCGCTGCGGGAGTCGGCGATCCGCGACGGAATCGGGGCGGCGGCGCAGTGCACGCAGGCACAGTGGCGGGAAATGCTGATGCAGGCGGAGTACGCTGCGGAGCCGGACATTCTGTCGGCGCTGTAGACTTTCAGCACAGTGCACAAATGCAGCCGGGAGAATCACCATTATTTTTACAGCAATTTTTCCGAAATCCGTCAAAAAGATATTGACGTTTTGCCCGCAAACGGCTATACTATAATACGATGTGGGGCACACATGAAAACATATGGAGAGGAGCAGATTGCATGGTCTTTGAAAAGCTGAAGGAAATCATTCTCGACCAGCTCGATGTGGACGAGGATGAGATCACGCCGGATGCAGATTTTATCGACGATCTCCACGCAGATTCGCTCGATATCACGCTGCTGATGAAGACGATCTCGGAGGAATTCGACATTGCGGTCTCTGACGACGCAGTGGATCAGATCAGCACGGTCGGAGATGCAGTGGAATTCATTGAGGGATATGTCAACTGACAAAAAGCCCGGGCTCAGCTGAAAAGCGAGCCCGGGTGTTTTTTATGTTCGTTTTCAGAATCGTATTCCTGCGGCAAATCAGTGTTTGCGGGGGGGTACCGCGAGGTATTGTGGGGGCGCTGCCCCCACACCCCTGCCCGAGGGGTACTACCCCTCGGGGCTCCCGCTGCAAATTCCCATATCCCCCAAAAGGGGGATATGGGAATTTGAAATGGGATTCTCAAGTGACACTGTCCCTTGAGCGGGAGTCTGAGGGCGGAGCCCTCAGAACAACCCCATGGTATACCCGCAAACTCCGGTTTATCACGGGGACACAATTCCGAGAATGATCAGCTCAGGATCGCCAGTGCCCTGTCCCAGTCGGGTTCCTCGCCGATCACCGAAAAGCCGAAATAATACAGGATCGCCGCCGTATCGCGCAGCGTCACCCTGCCGTCCGTGTCCGCGTCGCCCGCCCGGATCGCCAGCGGTTCCAGCGGCGACTCCGCGTCAAGCACCTCCACCAGATTGATGTGCATGAGCAGCCGGTTCGCATCCTTGGCATCCACCTTGCCGTCCAGATTCGCGTCGCCGCGCAGATACGGCAGATTGACTGCAAGACAGGTATACCGCTCGCCGCCGCAGATAACCGTAATCTCCGTTTCGCCCTCGCCCGTGAAGGTGACAAGCCCCTCCGCGCTGACCGCCGCGACCGTGTCGTCCGCGCTCTCCCAGTGCAGCGCCTCGCCTGCAGGGGCGTCCTGCAGAATCAGCTGTACCGTGTCGCCGGTCTCCTTCGCCGCATAGCCGGTGTAATTGAGCGTGCACGGATAGTGCACCCGCAGCTCCGCGGAATAGGAGATGCCCTCGCACTCCGCCGTGATTTCAGCAGTTCCGTTCGCCTTTGCCGTCACGGTGCCGTCCGCCGCGATGACCGCGACCGATTCGTCGCTGCTGTGCCATGTCACCGCGTGAACCGCCGCGGGCGAGAGCGACAGGGTCAGACTGCCGTTTTTCTCGGTGATCTCCGGGCTTTCGGGCGTGATGCTCCGCGCAATATCGACCGTGACCGTGCAGACATAGGTGCGGGTCTCACATGCGACCGTGACCTCTGCCGTGCCGCTGCCGACCGCGGTCAGCATGCCGTTCGCGCCGACCGTGACGACCTCGGTGTCGCCCGACGCCCATGTGCAGGCGCCATCCGGCGGCAGCGGGTCGAGCAGCAGTGCAGCGGTTTCGCCCTGCACAGTCAGCGTCAGCGTCTCCGGGCAGACGCGCAGCAGCGGCTCGACCGCCGAAAACTGCAACTCCAGCGGCGACTGCGGCGTATCGACCGGCGCGGCGCTGTCGATCTGCACCGTGCACGGATAATCCGTGCCGATCTCCGCCGAAGCCGAGACCGCGAGCGGCAGCGTCAGCAGCAGATCGTCCGTGCCGCCGGGCTGATCGGCTGCATAGGTCAGCGAAAGCACCCGCTTTTCCGCGTTGTAATACCAGAAGACGGAATCGCCGATGAATGCCGCACCGAAGCCGAATGCCGGGTCGCCGTCCGCAGAGATCGGCGAGAGCACCTCAGGCAGCCGAATCTGCAGACCGAGCGCCTCCAGCCCGGGATTTCCCGTCAGCGAGAGCGTGAGCGCCGTCTGCCCGCCGGGATAGCACGGAGCGATATCCCCCGAAAATGCCGGCGCCGGTTCCGCCGATGTGGTCTCAGCGGTCGTCGTTTCGTCGGTATATGTGGTCTCAGCGGTCGTCGTTTCGCTGGTGTATGTCGTCTCAGCGGTCGTCGTTTCGTCGGTATATGTGGTCTCAGCGGTCGTCGTTTCGTCGGTCAATGTAGTTTCAGCGCTCGTCGTCTCGTCGGGTAATGTGGTCTCAACGGTCGTCGTTTCGTTCGTAAATGTCGTCTCAGTTGTGGTCGTTGTTTCAGTTGTTGTTTCGTCGGTCGCTGCAATGTCGGCGGTTGATTCCGCAGCCGTGTCGGCTTCTGCCGCACAGACAGCCGCGTGCACCTTGCCCGACGCGGGCAGCAGTGCCGGGACCGCGGTGCGCAGCATACAGCAGGTCAGCAGCAGGCTGCAAATTCGCCTCCGGTTCATGGGGTTACACATCCTTTCGGTTCGCGGTCTCCTGCCGCAGAATGGTGCGGATCAGGTCCTGCGCGGGGTTTTTGTCGGTCAGCGCATAGAGCATCCGGCAGCCGACCGCATCCTCGATCTCCCCGATCACGCAGTGCCCGTCCGGATGCCGCAGGATATCCACACCTGCAAAGGTCATCGGGAGCACCGCCTGCACGCGCTGCACGAGCGACACGGTCTCCGGGGCGGGCTGCACGCATGCCGCCTGCCCGCCGAGCGAAAAATTGCTCCGGAAATCGCTTTCCGAGGTGCGCAGCATCGCCGCATAGATTTCCCCGCCGAGCACATAGACACGCATGTCCCAGCCGAACACCATCGGCTCCTGCACGAGAAACGGCTTCTGAAAGCGCCGTGCTGCAGCTTCGAGCTCCGGCAGGCTGTGCACGAGCTGCACGCCCTGTCCGCCGTGCCCGTCGGTCGGCTTGACAACGACCGGGAACGCCGTCTGCGGGAGCGGGTCGCCGGGGGAGATGCGGCATGTCTGCGCCGTCGGGATGCCGTGCGCGCGCAGAAAACGGTCTGTCAGGTATTTATCATTGGTAATGCGCGTGACCGCCGCACTGTTGTATACGGAGATCCCGCGCATTTCCTCACATTCGCGTGATATTTCTGCACATCGGCTGCGGTTGATGACAAAATCGGGCGCAAAGCCGGACGGAAAGCCCTCATGGACAGTGCAGAGCCGAAGGGTACACCCCTCCGACTCCGCACAGCGCGTTAATTCTCCGATAAACCAAGTATTGCGCGGGATATCCTCCGCCGCGTAGACGAGCAGCCCGTTCAGGCTCATACGGTCGCGGTGCCTGCCTTGATCTGGCTGCGGATATGCCACATGATGTTGGTGGCGGGGTTGATGCCGCAGGCGTCGATCGTGCTCTGGAGCTGCGGGTTCGAGTTGACCTCGCAGACATAGCGCTCGGTGGCGTCCCTGCCGAAGAGGATATCGACGCCGGCGAAATCGAGACCGAGAGCATTGGCTGCATCGACCGCGAGCTTCTCCTCAAACGGAGAGAGGGCATACGCCGTTCCGGTGCCGCCGAGCTCCATGTTCGAGCGGAACTGCTCCTTGGACTGCGACTGACGGGTCATGGCGCAGACCGCCTTGCCGCCGACGACGGTGACGCGGATATCCTTGCCGGCGCTGGTCGCGACAAAGCGCTGGAAGAGGCAGTCGTGCTCGCCGATCTGGGTGAGAATGCGTGCAGCCTCACCGACATTGTTTGCGAGATAGACCTGCTGACCGAAGCTGCCCTTGTTCTCCTTGATGACGAGCGGCCATCCGAGGATCTTCGCTGCATTTTCAGCCGACTTCGGATCGCGGCGGCAGCCGGGGAAGCAGATCGGTGCGGGGATGGTCTCGGGGATCGGGATGCCGGCTTCTGTGAGCTTCAGCGCCGTCTGCACCTTGTCGTCTGCGAGCTCGATGGCGCGTGCGCTGTTGTAGAGGCGCAGACCGGAGAGCTCCATCGTGCGGGCGAGGAGCACATCCTTATCCCAGAAGAGGACGAAGCTGGGCTTGGGCTCGCGGGCGGTGCTGCCGATGACGGTGGCGCGCTCTGAGGAGGTCCACTTGGAGAAGCGGAGCCCGGCGCGCTCTGCAGATTCCTGAAGCACCTTGTAGAGGGAGTTGAACTTTGCGGGGTTGTAGTAGCTATTGGAGATCAGCCAGCCGTTGTAGATGTCCATATAAATATCCTCCGTTTATCCGTGTGCGTGCAGCACACTTATTCACATCTATTTTACTACATTCCGCCGAAAAAGTCAACAGGCGGGGGAATGAGAAATGAGAAGGGAGAAATGAGAAATGGTTCCGTCAAACCGGACATCCAGGAACAAATAGTTACCGAACAGAGGGGGTGGAAGATAAGGAAAGGGAGTCTGAGGGAAACCCTTAAGAGGGAGGGGGAGACCGGCTGCTTTGCAGCCGACTCTCCCTTCCTCTTGTGGTTTCCCCTCAGAACCGCGCCCCGCGCCCGGCCAAATTCACAGTCGGACTAACGGTAAAGAACAGGGAACGATAATCCCCCGCATGCCATTTCTCACTTCTCATTTCTCACTTCTGACTGAAAAAAGCGCGTGCCTCCTCACAGAAGCACGCGCTTTATCCGTAAAATTACACAAGCTGGATGATCGCCATCTCTGCTGCGTCACCGCGGCGCGGTCCGGTCTTGATAACCTTCGTGTAGCCGCCGTTTCTGTCAGCATAACGCGGTGCGATCTCGTCAAAGAGCTTCTTTGCAACGCTCTCCTTCGTCACATACGCGAATACCTGACGCTTGTTGTGCAGATCAGCTGCAGCATCGCTGCCCTGAATGCCCTTCGCAATCGTGATCATCTTCTCCGCCATGGAACGAACCTCTTTCGCTCTGGTCACGGTCGTCTCGATCTTACCGTTCTCCAGCAGATACGTCACCATGCCGCGAAGCATTGCCTTTCTGTGATCCGTGGCTCTGCCGAGCTTTCTGGAACCCGCCATCTGTATTTCACTCCTTTTCATCTGCGCCGTGCCCCGTGCACCGTCTCCGGACACGGAGCGCACGGCTCAGGGATTAGTCATTGTCATCAGAGCTGAGATCGAAGCCCAGAGACTGCAGCTTCTCCTTCACCTCTTCAAACGATTTTCTGCCGAGGTTTCTCACCTTCATCATCTCATCCTCAGAGCGGCTGATCAGATCGGCAACCGTGTTGATGCCCGCACGCTTGAGGCAGTTGAACGAACGCACCGAGAGCTCAAGCTCCTCGATCGTCGTCTCCAGCTTCCTTTCCTGCGAGCCGTCAGTGGTGTCCTGCAGCACAGGCTCCGATGCCTTCTCGTCCGAGAGATTGACGAACAGCTGGAGGTATTCGGTCATCAGGCTCGCCGCCTGAGACAGCGCATCGTTCGCGAAAACGGTGCCGTCCGTCCAGACCTCCATCGTCAGCTTGTCGTAGTCAGTCACCTGACCCAGACGTGTGTCCTCGACCTTGTAGTTTACCTTCAAAACCGGTGTGTAGATACTGTCAACGGTGATCACATCAAGCGGAAGACCCGTTCTGGTCTGCTTGTTGCGCTCCGCAGAATCATAACCTCTGCCGCGGTCAAGCATGATCTGCATCTCGAGCTTCGCGCCCTCGCTCACCGTCGCGATGTGCGGGAACGGCGGAAGGATCTCGACCTCGGAATCAGTCTTGATATCAGCAGCGGTGACCTCACATTCACCCTGGGCGTCAATATAGATCGTCTTCGGACCGTCGCCGTGCAGCTTGGCGGTCAGACCCTTGATTGCAAGGATGATCTCAGTGACATCCTCCTTAACGCCGGGGATGGTTGAGAGCTCGTGATGAACACCCTCGATTTTGACGGCATAGACTGCCACACCGGGCAGAGAGGAGAGCAAGATCCGTCTGAGACTGTTGCCGATCGTGATGCCGTAGCCGCGGGGCAGCGGGGAGATAATGAACCGCCCGTACTTGCCGTCGGCATGCATCTCTTCGGTAACGATTTCCGGCTTTTCAATTTTCAGCATAAATACCCTCCTGTAATGCAATCAGTTTCGGAACGGCAGAGCAGGGCACAGCGTGCCGCGCCTGCCGGCTTACGGCATTGATTACTTGGAGTACAACTCAACGATGAGGTGGGTTGCTGCCTCGTACTCAATATCCTCTGCAGAAGGCATGCGGACAACCGTTGCCGAGAAATCATCCTTCTTTGCCTCGAGCCAGAGCGGGGTGACTCTGTCCTTCGTCGCCTCGACGGTGGACTTGAACTTCTCAGTGGTTCTGTCCTTCTCGCGCAGCGCGATGACATCCCCGACCTTCACTCTGTAGGAAGGAATGTTGACCTTCTTGCCGTTGACGGTGAAGTGTGCATGTGCCACGAGCTGTCTTGCCTCGCGTCTGGTCAGTGCCAGACCCATGCGGAAGACGACGCTGTCCAGTCTGGACTCGAGCAGCGTGATGAGGTTATCACCGGTCTTGCCCTCCATCTTGGTCGCCAGCTCATAGTAGTGATAGAACTGCTTCTCCAGCACGCCGTAGATGAACTTCAGCTTCTGCTTCTCCTTCAGCTGCAAGCCGTACTCGGAGACCTTCTTGCGGTTGTTTGCGTTCTTGAAGCGCTGGGACTCCTTCTTGGAGACACCCATGACTGCCAGGCTGATGCCCAGCGTGCGGCACTTCTTGACGATCGGCTCTTTCTGAACTGCCATTTTCGATTACACCTCCCAAATGATTATACGCGTCTTCTCTTCGGAGGACGGCAGCCGTTGTGCGGGATCGGAGTCACGTCCTTGATCATGCGAACCTCAAGACCGACAGCCTGCAGCGCACGGATGGCAGCCTCTCTGCCGGAGCCCGGGCCGTTGACAAAGACCTCGACGTTCTTCAGACCGTGCTCCATTGCCGCTCTTGCAGCGGTCTCTGCAGCGCTCTGTGCAGCAAACGGGGTCGACTTCTTGGAGCCGCGGAACCCGAGCTCACCGGCGGATGCCCACGAGATCGCATTGCCCTGCGTATCGGTGATGGTCACGATGGTGTTGTTGAACGTGGACTGGATATGCACCGCGCCGCTCTCGATATTCTTGCGCTCTCTGCGGCGTCTGATGGTGGTAACCTTCTTCTTCTGCTGTGCCAAGATACAGTCCCTCCTTACTTCTTCTTGTTCGCGATGGTCTTTGCCGGACCCTTGCGCGTTCTGGCGTTGGTCTTCGTGCGCTGTCCTCTGACAGGCAGACCCTTGCGGTGACGGACACCGCGGTAGCAGCCGATATCGACAAGGCGCTTGATATCCATAGCGACCTGACGGCGCTTGTCACCTTCCACGAGGCAGTTGTTGTCAATGTACTCGCGGAGCGCTGCAACATCGGTCTCGGTCAGGTCCTTCACTCTCGTGTCCGGATTGACGCCGGTTGCTGCGAGAATCTTGGCAGCCGTAGTACGGCCGATGCCGAAGATATAGGTCAGGCCGATCTCGACGCGCTTATTCTTCGGAAGGTCCACACCAGCGATTCTTGCCATAGTTTTCATACACCTCCAAATGATGGTTCATGTCAGAGCGCTTCAGCTCAGCCCTGACGCTGCTTATGCTTCGGATTTTCGCAAATGATCATGACTTTGCCCTTGCGCTTGATGACCTTGCACTTTTCGCACATGGGCTTGACGGAAGGTCTTACCTTCATTGGGATTACCTCCTTCTGGGTCTTTCGCGCTCAAATCACTTTGCGCGCCATGTGATTCTGCCCTTCGTCAGATCGTAGGGCGACATCTCTACTGTAACATGGTCACCGGGAACAATGCGGATATAGTTCGTTCTCAGCTTGCCGGAGATATGTGCAAGGATCACATGCTTGTTGGAAAGCTCGACCTTGAACATTGCATTCGGCAGGGCATCGATGACCACGCCTTCCACTTCAATTACATCCTGCTTCGACATCTTCGATGACCTCCTTGCGGGACTCATTTAATTTGGAATACGGACGCTTCGCTGCTGCATTGAGCTCTGCTAAGGCTCTGCGCAGCGCCTTGTCGGTCAGCCCTTCAAGGGGCAGCGTCCGGTCGGTTTTCCGGACATGCGCGGGATTCTTGCGCTTGGGGTGCAAGAGCGTGCGGTGTTCGCCGTCGGCGAGCAGCAGCTCCGCGCCGTCCAGTGCGGTGACGATGAAATACCTGCCGGCTTCTCTTCCGGCGGTCGCACACACGATCCGTCCGGCTTCACAGATAAACCGCTCCATGTGGCATCACCGTTTGGTCAGGATCATCGGACCGTTCTCGGTGATCGCGATCATATGCTCGAAATGCGCAGACCACGAGCCCGAATCGGTGACGACCGTCCAGCCGTTCTTCAGCGTGTGCACTGCATCTCCGACGAGGTTGATCATCGGCTCGATGCAGATCGTCATGCCGTCCGCAAGACGCATGCCGTGCCCCGCCTTGCCGTGATTGGGGACCTCCGGGTCCTCGTGCACCTCTCTGCCGATGCCGTGTCCGCAGTAATTCTGCACGATGCCGTAGCCGCGCTCGCGGCAATAGGCTTCAACGGTGTGGGAAACATCGCCCAGCCGCGCTCCGATCTGTGCCGCCTCGATCGCCTTATAGAGGCTTGCCTCGGTGTCATCAAGGAGCCTTCTGATCTCCGGAGCGACCTGCCCGACCGCGAAGGTGTAGCAGGTGTCGGAATTCCAGCCCTTGTATCTGGCGCCCAGATCGACGCTGACGATATCGCCCTCATTGAGCTTTCTGCCGCCGGGGATCCCGTGGATGACCTCCTCATTGACCGACACACAGGCGCTTGCGGGGAAGCCGTAGAGCCCGAGAAAATTCGGGACTGCGCCGTGCGAGGTAATGACGTGGTGAACGATCTTATCAATATCCCGGGTTGTCATGCCGGGCCGGAGCTTCGCCTCGACGGCATTGAGCGCGTCTGCGGCGATCTTGCCGGCTTCATGCATTTTCTCGATGTCTGCTTTTGTTTTGACAGAAACCATGCTTTGCCTCGGTTAGTCTGCGATGCCCAGCGCCTCGAACACGAGTTTTGTCGTGTCCGCAACTTCGTCCTGACCTTCGACGGTCACGAGCTTGCCGGACTCCCAGTAATAATCCTTCAGCGGAGCCGTCTTCTCCTCATAGACCTCAAGTCTGGAGAGCACGGTTTCCGGTGCGTCATCTGCGCGCTGCACGGTCTTGCCGCCGCAGACATCGCAGACATCCGGCTTCGTGGTGGGCTTATACTCGATGTGGTAGGAAGCGCCGCAGTTCTCGCAGACTCTTCTGCCGGACATTCTGGCGATGATGCGCTCGTTCGGGACATGGATCTCCAGCACCTTGTCGATGCGGACGCCCATTGCGTCGAGTGCCTCTGCCTGCGGGACGGTGCGCGGAAAGCCGTCGAGGATAAAGCCGTTTGCCGCATCCGGCTCAGCGATGCGGTCCTTGAGGATGCCGATGACGATCTCATCGGAGACGAGAGCGCCGCTTTCCATGGCAGCCTTTGCCTTGAGCCCGAGCTCGGTGCCGTTCTTGACAGCCTCGCGGAGCATGTTGCCGGTCGAGATCTGCGGGATGCCGACCTTTGCGGAGATCGCCTCCGCCTGTGTGCCCTTACCGGCGCCCGGAGCGCCTAACAGGATCAGGTTCATGTGTCATCCTCCTTCTTGCATTTCTTTTCAGCGCAGGAAGCCCGGGTGATGACGCATCATCAGCTGGGATTCGAGCGTTCTGACGGTTTCGATTGCGACGCTGACCACGATCAGGATCGACGTACCGCCCATCGACGAGACGTTGATGTTGGTAATCCTGAGGAAGATGATCGGGAAGACCGCAACGATGCCGAGGAACACCGCACCGACAAGCGAGATCTTGGAGAGCACTCTCTGGATATAATCCGAGGTGGGCTTTCCGGGACGGATGCCGGGGATGCCGCCGTTGGACTGACGCAGATTGTTTGCCATTTCAACCGGATTATAGGTGATCGCCACATAGAAGTAGTTGAACAGAATGATCAGGATGAAATAGACGACCGCATAAGAATAGCTCTGCGTGCTGAAGAACTTGGTGAAATAGTAGTAGAACTTCTGCCCGCCGGTGGTGTTGTCGTCGATATACTTGACCGGCTCCCAGAACATGGTGAACATGGACGGGAGGGACATGAAGCTCATTGCGAAGATGATCGGCATAACGCCCGACATGCAGACCTTGATCGGAATGTGGGTGTTCTGCCCGCCGTACTGCTTTCTGCCGACGACGCGCTTTGCGTACTGCACCGGGATGCGGCGCTCGGCTTCGTTGAAGAAGACGATGAGCACGACCATCGCGACGAAGATCAGCAGATAGATGACGACTGTGATGAAATACTTCTTGGGATCATCCATCACCAGACCGGCGAGGGTACCGATATCGATCGGGATTCTCGCGACGATGCCGGCGAAGAGGATCATGGAAACACCGTTTCCGATGCCCTTTTCGTTGATGCGGTTGCCCATCCAGATGACGAGCGAGGCGCCCGCCATGAAGGAGAAGATGATGACGAACATCGCAAACCAGCCGGTCGCACCGTCCTTCGCGATGGTGTACTTCACGGCGGAATTGTTGTCGCTGTCGGTCATGTTCTTCAGCGTCAGATAATAGGCAACAGACATGAACGCTGCCAGACCGAGCGCGACGAACGAGCTGATCTGGTTCAGCTTCTTTCTGCCGTCCTCACCCTCCTGCTGGAGTCGCTCCAGCGGCGGCAAAGCGTAGGTCAGAAGCTGAATGATGATGCTTGCATTGATGAACGGGGTGACGCCGAGCGAGAACATGGTCGCCTTCGCCAGCGCGCCGCCCGAAAGGATATTCAGATACTCGAGGAAGTTGCCGTTGCTTGCCTTCTCGGTCATCCAGGCACTGACGACTGCCGTGTCAAGGAAGGGGACCGTGATGGCGCCGCCGAGACGGAAAATCACGATGATGAACAGTGTAAAAAGCATCTTTTTACGGATCTCGGGAATGCCCCATGCCGTCTTCAGTGTTTTGAACACGTTACATCACCTCAGCCTTCCCGCCTGCCTTCTCGATTTTTTCAGCAGCCTGCGCAGTGAACTTCGCAGCCTGAACGGTCAGTCTGACATTCAGCTCGCCGTCGCCGAGGATCTTGACGCCGCCGTTCTCCGACTTGTTGATCAGACCTGCTGCGCGCAGAATTTCCTCTGTAACGACCGTGTCCTCCACGAATCTGTTCAGATCGCCGACATTGACGGTCGCATAGCGGGTCGCAAAGCGGTTGTTGAAGCCGCGCTTCGGGATGCGTCTTGCAAGCGGCATCTGACCGCCTTCAAAGCCGATTCTCACGCCGCCGCCGGAGCGGGCGTTCTGACCCTTGTGACCCTTGCCAGCCGTCTTGCCGCTGCCGGAGCCGTGGCCTCTGCCGATGCGCTTGACTTCGCGGTTGGAATCTGCTGCCGGGGTCAGTTCATGAATTTTCAATGGTTCGCACCTCCTTCGCAATTATGCTTCCTGAACCTTCACGAGGTGGGAAATCTTGTTGATCTTGCCAAGCGTCGCCGCGTTGTCGGGCTGCACGGTCGCATCACCGATCTTGCGGAGACCCAGAGAATGAGCGGTTGCGATCTGATCCTGCTTTCTGCCGATCAGGCTCTTCACAAGCTCGATTTTCTTAGCCATTTGAGCTCACTCCTAACTCGATTATTTGCCGAAGATCTCAGCGGTTGTCTTGCCGCGCTTTGCGGCGACTGCCTTGGCGTCAGTGCACTCGCAGAGACCCGCGATGGTAGCGCGCACGACATTGCAGGGGTTATTGGAGCGCTGGCTCTTGGTACGGATATCCTGAATACCAGCCATTTCGATGACCGCACGCACCGGACCGCCGGCGATCACACCGGTACCGGGAGCTGCAGGCATCATCAGCACGCGGCCTGCGCCGAACTTGCCGATGACCTCGTGCGGAATGGTCGTCCCGCGGAGGGTGACCTTCACCAGATTCTTCTTTGCGTCCTCAATGCCCTTGCGGATCGCATCCGGAACTTCGCCGGACTTGCCGAGACCGAAGCCGACAATGCCGTTGCCGTTGCCGACGACCACAAGTGCCGAGAACTTCATGATACGACCGCCCTTAACGGTCTTGCTGACACGGTTAATGGAGACAACGCGCTCCATCAGCTCCATGTTCGTTGCATCGATCAGTGCCAATCAAAGTCCCTCCTTCATCAGAACTGCAGCCCGTTTTCGCGGGCACCGTCTGCAAGCTCAGAAATTCTGCCGTGATAGAGGTAACCACCACGGTCAAAGACAACCTCGGTAATGCCCTTGTCTGCTGCCTTCTTCGCGATGGCAGCGCCGACTGCACGCGCACCCTCCTTGTTGCCGCCGTTGCCCTCGAAGCCCTTATCCTGCGAGGAAGCTGCTGCGAGCGTCACGCCTGCGACGTCGTCGATCAGCTGTGCATAGATGTGCTTGGTGGAACGGTAGACGCAAAGTCTCGGGCGCTGCGCAGTGCCGGAGATCTTCGCGCGGACTCTGCGGTGTCTCTTGAGACGGGCTTTGTTGCTGTCAATTTTCTTTACCATAGCAATTCACCTTTCTCCTTACTTCTTGCCCTTACCGGCCTTGCCTTCCTTGCGGATGATGTGCTCGCCCTCGTAGCGGATGCCCTTGCCCTTATAAGGCTCCGGCGGACGCTTCTCGCGGACCTCTGCTGCAAACTGACCGACCTTCTGCTTGTTGCAGCCGTTCACGACGATCGTGTTTGCATTGGGCACATCAACGGTAATGCCGTCCGGTTCAGGCATGACAACGTCATGGGAATAGCCAAGGTTCATGACGAGGTTCTTGCCGTCCTTCTTGGCTCTGTAGCCGACGCCCTCGATGACGAGCGTCTTCTTGAAGCCGTCGTTCACGCCGAGCACCATGTTGTGGATCAGCGTTCTGGTGAGACCGTGCAGTGCGCGGTTCTCCTTGCTGTCGTCGGGGCGGGCGATCTTCACCTGTCCGTCCTCGACGGTAACTGTCATCTTCGCGTTTGCGCGATACGAATCCTCGCCCTTCGGACCCTTGACGGTGACCAGATTGGTATCGTCAACGGTGACGGTAACACCGGCAGGAATCGCAATCGGCATTCTTCCGATTCTAGACATGACTGCGTTCCTCCTTCTTACCAGACGTATGCGAGCACTTCGCCGCCGACATTGAGCTCTCTCGCCTTCTTGTCGGTCATGATGCCCTTGGACGTGGAGACGATCACGATGCCCAGACCCTTGCGGACCTTCGGCATATCCTCGCAGGAGCTGTAAATTCTCAGACCCGGCTTGGAAATGCGTCTCAGACCGCTGATGACGGGCGTTCTGTTCTCGTCGTATTTCAGATTGATGCGAATGATGCCCTGCTTGCCGTCCTCGATGACCTGAAAGCTCTTGACATAGCCCTCATCCGTGAGGATCTGGGTGATAGCCTTCTTCACGTTGGAAGCAGGAACGTCAACAGTGGCGTGCTTCGCGGTATTTGCGTTGCGGATCCGGGTCAGCAGATCCGCAATGGTATCGGAAATTTGCATACCAATGACCTCCTTATTCTATCGTCCGGTATTACCAGCTGGCCTTCTTGACGCCGGGGATCTGACCGTCGTGTGCAAGCTCTCTGAAGCAGATTCGGCAGATACCGAACTTTCTCAGGTAGGCATGAGGTCTGCCGCAGATTTTGCATCTGTTATAGGCACGGGTCGAGAACTTCGGAGCTCTCTGTGCCTTCAGGATCATAGATTTCTTTGCCATGTTCTCCTCCCTCTCACTTCGCGAACGGGGCGCCGAGCAGCGTGAGCAGCTCCTTGGCTTCCTCGTCGGTCGTTGCGGTGGTGATGAAGTTGATGTCCATGCCGCGGACCTTGTCGATCTTGTCGTACTCGATCTCCGGGAAGATCAGCTGCTCCTTGATGCCGGTGGAATAGTTGCCCTTGCCGTCAAAGGAATTGGGGTTGATGCCGCGGAAGTCACGGACGCGCGGGAATGCGACATTGAAGAGCTTGTCGACGAAATCCCACATCTTCTCGCCTCTGAGCGTGACCTTCACGCCGATCGGCATGCCCTCTCTGAGCTTGAAGTTTGCGACGGACTTCTTCGCGCGGCAAACGACCGGGCGCTGACCGGTGATCAGAGCGAGGTCGCCCATGATCGCGTCGATCGCCTTGGCGTTTTCCTTTGCCTCGCCGGCACCGACATTGATGACGACCTTATCGAGGCGCGGAAGCTGCATCACATTCTTGTAGCCAAACTTTTTCATCAGCGCCGGAGCGACGGTGCTGACATAGTAATCTTTCAGTCTTGCCATCATCGTTCTCCTTTACTCACTCAAACGTCGCGCCGCACTTCTTGCAGACGCGGAGCTTCACTTTCTTGTCGCCCTTCTGCTCGAAGGTGTGACCGACTCTGGTGGGCTTGCCGCACTTGGGGCAGATGAGCTGGACCTTGCAGGCGTAGATCGGGGACTCCGCTCTGACAATGCCGCCCTGCTGACCGACTCTGGTGGGCTTGACGTGCTTGGTGATCATGTTGATGCCCTCAACGATGACCTTGCCCTCCTTCGGGCTGACCTCAACGACCTTGCCGGTCTTGATCGTCTTCTTCTCGATGTCGGTGTACTTATCGATGGGATCACCGACGAGCAGGCGAACGGTGTCGCCCTTCTTGACATGCATACTCATTGTTGCCGGTACCTCCCTTATCACAGGACTTCCGGTGCGAGCGAGAGGATCTTGACGTAGTCATGCTCTCTGAGCTCTCTTGCGACCGGTCCAAAAATACGGGTCCCTCTGGGGGTCTTGTCTTCCTTGATGATCACGGCTGCGTTCTCATCAAAGCGGATATAGGTGCCGTCATCTCTGCGCAGGCCCTTTGCGGAACGCACGATGACTGCCTTGACGACGTCGCCCTTCTTCACAACGCCGCCGGGTGTTGCTTTCTTAACGGAAGCGACAATGACATCACCGATGTTCGCATAGCGTCTGCGGGTGCCGCCCAGCACGCGGATGCACATGAGCTCCTTCGCGCCGGTATTGTCTGCAACCTTTAAGTAAGACTGCATCTGAATCACAGCAGGTTCCTCCTATCTGTTGCGCTGCGCTCTGCACGGTATCAGCCGTACAGCCTCGCGCTGCGCGTCGTTGTTGGTTCTTACTTCGCCTTCTCGATGATCTCGACCACGCGCCATCTCTTATCCTTGGAGAGCGGACGGGTCTCCATCACGAGGACGCGGTCACCGACTCTGCACTCGTTCTTCTCATCGTGTGCCTTGAGCTTGACGGTGCGCTTGATGATCTTCTTGTAGAGCGGATGCTGGACATGGTCTGCGATCGCGACCACGACGGTCTTATCCATCTTGTCGCTGACGACCAGACCTGTACGGGTCTTTCTCAGATTTCTCTCGACAGTTTCACTCATGACCTGTCCTCCTTCCTCATGCCTTTGCCGCAGGCTGTGCGGCGCGCATGCAAGTCTTGACACGGGCAATATCTCTCTTGACTGCCTTCAGTCTGGCAGTGTTCTCAAGCTGGTTTGCAGCGAGCTGAAAGCGGAGATTGAACAGCTCCTCCTTGAGGGTCTGAAGCTGCGCAGCCATCTCTTCGTAGCTCATCTCTCTGATATCGGAAGCCTTCATGCCTGTGCACCTCCATCCTGCTCAGCCTTTGCAACGATCTTGCACTTGACAGGCAGCTTGTGCATTGCCAGACGAAGTGCGTCCTTGAGGTCTGCTTCGGAGATCGGCTTATCCTTGTCAGCACCGATCTCGAACATCACTCTGCCGGGCTTGACCACGGCGACCCAGTACTCCGGAGAACCCTTACCGGAGCCCATGCGGGTCTCAGCCGGCTTCTCGGTGACGGGCTTGTCGGGGAAGATCATGATCCAGACCTTACCGCCTCTCTTGATACGGCGGGTCATCGCAATACGGGCAGCCTCGATCTGGTTCGAGGTGATCCACGACGGCTCGAGTGCGACAAGACCGAAATCGCCGTAAACGACTTTGTTTCCGCGCAGTGCACGACCGGTCAGACGGCCTCTGTGCACGCGGCGGTACTTAACTCTCTTTGGAAGCAGCATTTGCGGAACCTCCCTCTCTTCTGAATCCGCCCTGCGGACGGTCGCTGCGCGGTCTGCGGTCACCGCCGTTGCCGTTGCCGTTGAAATCGCGGCGCGGTCTGCGGTCGCCGCCGCCGTTGCGGTCGTCTCTGCGGCGTCTGTTGTCACGCGGACGGTCGTTCTTTCTCTCAAAGCGCTCCTTGGAGGCAGCTGCCTTTGCGGCGTCGCCCTTGAGGATCTCGCCCTTGTAGATCCAGACCTTGATGCCGATTCTGCCGTAGGTGGTGTTCGCCTCGGCAAAGCCGTAATCGATGTCAGCGCGGATGGTCTGCAGCGGGATCGTGCCCTCGTGGTAGCACTCGGAGCGGGCGATTTCAGCGCCGCCGAGTCTGCCGCCGCACTTGATCTTGATGCCCTTTGCGCCCGACTTCATCGTTCTGCCGATGGAGCCCTTCATGGCGCGGCGGAAGGACACGCGGTTCTCGAGGTCAGCTGCGATCTTCTCTGCGACGAGCTGTGCGGAGAGGTCCATGTTCTTGATCTCGATGATGTTGATGTTGACGCTCTTGCCGATGCGCTTCTGAATGTCCTCTCTGAGCTTGTCGATCTCCTGACCGCCTCTGCCGATCACGAGACCCGGCTTTGCGCAGTGGATGTGGATGCGGACCTTATCGGAGAGGCGCTCGATCTCGATGCGGGCGATGCCGGCAGCGTAGAGCTTCTTCTTGATGAACTCACGCAGGTTGTAGTCCTCAACGAGCGTATCGCCGAAGGTCTTCTTATCGGCGAACCAGCGGGAATCCCAGTCCTTGATGATACCGACGCGGAGACCGTGCGGATTAACCTTCTGTCCCATCGATTACGCCTCCTTTTCCTTCAGAATGATTGTGATATTGGACGTGCGCTTGTTGATGCGGAATGCTCTGCCGTGTGCGCGCGGGCGGATTCTCTTGAGAATCGGGCCCGGACCCACGAAGCAGGCTGCGACATAGAGCGCATCCTTGTTCATGGAATGGTTGTTGTCGGCGTTTGCGATCGCGGAATTTAAGAGCTTCTTGACGATCGGAGAAGCCGCCTTCGGGGTCAGATCCAGTGCTGCGAGTGCGATCTCAACCGGCTGATTACGGATGAGGTCGAGCACGATCTGCACCTTTCTGGGCGAAATGCGCTCGCCGCGCAGGATCGCCTTTGCTTCAGTGTTAGCCATGAAATCTCCTCCTTCCGATTACTTCTTGCCGTTGTTCGAGGTCTTGGAGCCGGCATGACCCTTGAAGGTGCGGGTCGGGGCGAACTCGCCCAGCTTATGACCGATCATTTCCTCGGTGACGAAAACCGGAATGTGCTTGCGTCCGTCATGGACAGCGAAGGTGTGGCCGACAAACTCCGGGAAAATGGTGGAAGAGCGGCTCCAGGTCTTGATGACCTTCTTTTCGCCGGTCGCGTTCATTGCCTCGACCTTCTTGTACAGGGACTCCAGAACATACGGGCCCTTCTTAACGCTTCTGCTCATGCTGTGTCAGCCTCCTTTCTTATTTACCGTTTCTGCGCTTCACGATCAGCTTATCGGAAGGCTTGTGATGCTTTCTCGTCTTGTAGCCGAGAGCGGGCTTGCCCCACGGGGTGACAGGACCGGGACGACCGATCGGGGACTTGCCCTCGCCGCCGCCGTGCGGGTGGTCGTTCGGGTTCATGACAGAACCGCGGACGGTCGGGCGGATGCCCATGTGACGGGTTCTGCCCGCCTTGCCGATGTGGACGTTCTCGTGGTCGATGTTGGAGACCTGACCGATCGTCGCCTTGCCGATGACCGGGACCTTTCTCATCTCACCGCTGGGGAGACGGACGAGTGCATAAGCACCCTCCTTGGACATGAGCTGTGCCTGGTTGCCGGCGGAGCGCACGAGCTGACCGCCCTTGCCCGGATAGAGCTCGATGTTGTGGATGAAGGTACCGACCGGGATCGCCGTCAGCGGAAGTGCATTGCCCGGCTTGATGTCGGCGTCCTCGCCGCTGCGGACGGTGTCGCCGACCTTGAGGCCGTGCGGTGCGAGGATGTAGCGCTTCTCGCCGTCCTCATACTGCACGAGCGCGATGAATGCGCTGCGGTTCGGGTCGTACTCGAGGGTGATGACGGTCGCGTTCATGCCGTCCTTATTGCGCTTGAAGTCGATGATTCTGTACTTCGGGCGCACGCCGCCGCCGTGATGGCGCACGGTGATTCTGCCGGTGTTGTTTCTGCCGGACTTCTTCTTCAGCGTCACGCACAGAGACTTCTCCGGGCCGTTCTTGGAAAGTGCCGAATAATCGGTGACAGTCATTCCTCTGCGGCCGGGAGTGGTCGGCTTATATGCCTTGATTGCCATTTGATTGTTTCACTCCTTAAAATCAATGCTGTTTTATCGGGAGCATGACTCCCATATTGGCAGCGGGTCTCATGCCCGCCGCGGTTCCGTTCTCACAGAGGAGATCAGAACATACCGTCGAAGAACTCGATGGTGCCGTTGCGCTTCTTGCCGCTGGCATCCGCTTCCGGCTCCGGGTTCACGGTCACAACAGCCTTCTTCCAGCTGGGGGTCGTGCCTGCGAATCTGCCGACTCTCTTGTGACGGCCGCGCACGCGCACGGTGTTGACCTTGGTGACCTCGACGTTGAAGAGCTTTTCAATCGCATCGGCGATCTCGAGCTTGTTTGCGTCCTTTGCGACGCGGAAGGTGTACTTGCCCTGCGCGAGCTGGTCAGTGGACTGCTCGGTGATGACCGGCTTCAGAATGATATCCTGCGGTGCTTTCATTTGTCGTACACCTCCTCGATTCTGGTGACGGCACCCTTGCTGAGGATCAGTGCATCCGCATTGAGGATGTCGTAGACATTGATGGTGTTGACGGCAGCGGTCTTGACGCCGGGAATGTTCGCAGCGCTCTTGACGATGACCTTGTCTGCCTCCTGTGTGACGATCAGCGCCTTGCCGGTGACCTTCAGACCCTCGAGCATCTTGACGATGGTCTTGGTCTTGTAGTCATCCATAGCGAGATTGTCGATGACAAGCAGGTTCTTGTCGAGCACCTTCTGCGAGAAAGCAGAGAGCATCGCGAGTCTGCGAACCTTCTTGTTGAGGGTGAAGCGATAGCTTCTGGGCTTGGGACCGAGCGCGACGCCGCCGTGATACCACTGCGGTGCTCTGGTCGAGCCCTGACGTGCATGACCGGTGCCCTTCTGACGGTACGGCTTTCTGCCGCCGCCGGAGACCTCGGTGCGGGTCAGCGTGGACTGTGTGCCCTGACGCTGATTTGCAAGATAATTGACGACTGCCGCGTGCATGACTGCCTCGTTCGGGGTGATGCCGAACACAGTGTCCTTGAGCTCGGTTTCGGAAACCTGCGCGCCGTTCATATCATAAACCGGAACTGTTGCCATTGCGATTTCCTCCTTCCTTAACCCTTCTTCACGCTGTTGCGGATCGTGACAAGGCTGCCCTTCGGACCCGGGATCGCACCGCGGATCGCGATGAGATGGTTCTCGGCGTCAACCGTGACGACCTTCAGATTCTGCACAGTGACAGTGACTGCACCCATGTGACCTGCGAGGCCCTTGCCCTTGTAGATGCGGGACGGGGACGAGCAGGCGCCCATGGAGCCCGCCTGACGGTGGACCGGACCGGTGCCGTGTGTTTCCTTCAGTCTGTGCTGCCCGTAACGCTTGATCGGGCCTGCATAACCCTTACCCTTGCTGGTGCCCTGCACATCGACGATGTCGCCTGCAGCAAAGATATCGGTCTGGATCGCGTCGCCGACATTGAAGGCGGAGCAATCCTCAAGGCGGAACTCTCTCAGAGCGCGGAGTGCGCCGGTGTTCGCCTTATCGAAGTGACCCTTCAGCGGTCTGTTGACCTTGTCGGCCTTCGCAGTGCCGAAGCCGACCTGAATGGCGTCGTAGCCGTCGTTTTCCACGGTCTTCTTCTGAACGACGAAGCAGGGACCTGCTTCCACGACCGTGACCGGAACGACCTTGCCGGTCTCGTCGAAGATCTGCGTCATGCCGATCTTCCTGCCAAGAATGGCTTTCTTCATTGGGTTTTCCTCCTTTGGTTATTGGTTGACGCATCGGTGCGCCAACTTGACCGGCGGCGTTGAAAAAGGAGTGCCGCCCTCTCCTCACGGTTCCGCGTGTATGACCGGAAATCAGGTCATGTCCACGTTCAGGCTGACGCCTGCGGGAACCTCGAGCTTTGTGAGACTGTCGATCGTTGCCTGCGTCGGACGGATGACGTCGATCAGACGCTTGTGGGTACGAAGCTCGAACTGCTCACGGCTGTCCTTGTACTTGTGCACTGCACGAAGGATCGTCACGATCTCCTTCTCAGTCGGAAGCGGGATCGGACCCGAAACCTTCTGTGCACCGCCGCGCTTTGCCGTCTCGACGATCTTTGCTGCCGCCGCGTCGACCAGTGCGTGCTCGTAACCCTTGATCTTGATTCTCACTCTTTCGCTGCCTGCCACTTGATAACCCTCCTCATCAGAATTTTGCCGGGGGATCGATATGAATACATCCTGTGTTTTCCTGCAACATTTCGCGCGGTGAACGCTTACCACTCCGCCGCGTGTTTCTTATGCATCACATAAAAAATCCCGATTGCAAGCAGCATTCTTGCATCGGGCATTGAGGAATGAGACCGCGCAGGAAAATCTCCCGCGACCGATGAAACTGCGCACGACCTGCTGAAAGCACCGCCTTCCCGACAAGTCCGTCTGTAAGCCGACTTCCTTGCCGCCCTCGGCAGCCTTCCGCGGTTTCGCCGCATTTTCACACCACAGTGCAGTATCTCATTTCGCCCGTCTAGCGGACATGCTCCGCGCCAAATTACCGGCACACAGCCGCAACCTTGGCACATCTATGCATATCTTGTGCATCAGCCTTACAAGTATAACACAAATCGGGCGCAAATGCAAGGGCTCCCCTGCATTTTCCGCCCGATTCCGATTGAGAATTTTCGCAGTGATCTCCGCAGAATTTTGTGCACTTTATGGATACAGCATTTCTCCGGCAGCCGCACGGCACGCAAATATACTATTTATATAAAAGCAAAGACGGTTTTTACCAGCTGAATGTGGTTGCGGTGACAGGCTTGTTGACGTTGACATTCGGCATGCAGAAGCCTTCGTAGCAGTAGTAGTTGGTTTCGTCGGTGACCTTGTTGGTGTCCTCGCCGTAGACGAGACGGTTGGTGTCGCGGGTAAGGTCAACCTCGCGCCATCTGCCGCCGATGTAGATGGCATTCCACGCATGGTCGTCGTCGTTGAGGACAACGCAGGGAACGCCGTTCTCACGGCACATGATGGTGTAGATGCTGGAGAAGTCAAGGCAAACGCCGGTGTAGTTCTGTGATACATATTCAGACGGGTTGAGAACATAGTTGACATAGTATCTCGGCGTGACAAGAACGTTGACCTTGTAGTAGTCGTACTTGAGGTTAGAGGTCATCCAGTCGTGGAGCCTAAGCGCCTTGGTGCCATTCTTGTAGTTGTTGTCGCCGAGGATTTCGTGAGACTTGTCAATCCAGTATTGAACGTCATCGTTTGTGCTGTCAGACATGCACGGATAATTGTAATTGCGGTTGTTAAGAGCGTTCTCAGGAGTAATGCCTGCGTCGTTGAGAAGATTGTTGAGGTAATTTCTTCTTGCAATCGGGCTGAATTCTTCAGAGAAGTAGTGCTCTTCACCGTAGCAAAGGTAGAAGTGGAAATCTTCACTGTTGTCAGATGCACAGTTTACACAGAGGTAGACAGAGATGTCGTTACCATCAAGTGTGCCTGTGATGTTGTAGATGCCATTGACATAGGTGTTATCCCAGAGGTCAGCAGACGCGATGATGAGGTCACCATCCTTGCGAACATTGTACTTTGGAGTGACATCATTAGTTTCATATTCAATTACAACGTCACAGTCGCCGCTTGCTTTAATTGTAAGGTCACGATTATTTTCGATAGTTGCAACAAAACCTTTGTAGCAAGCAGTGCGAACGGGCTCACCGTTCTTGCCGATACCAAGAGCGCAGGCATTGCCAAGATCGTAGAAGTACCATGTCTTAATGTCAGATGTGAGGTATTTGCCGCGAGCTTTGTTGAGATGAAGAGTGCGATTCGGATTGATTGCTTCAACGTACGGATGATACTGAAGCCTGCTGTATGCAGCGTCACCGGAGGACTTTGACTGTGCAGCGGTGGTGCGGGTTGCGGTCGTTGTGGTTTTTGTCGTTGTTTTTGTCGTTGTTGTTGTTTTTGTGGTTGTTGTCGTTCCGGCGGTCGTATGGCTTTCTGCGGCAGCAGTCTGCACCGCAGAAGACTCGCCGCTGCTCTCTGCCGCACGGAGAAACTGATCAAAGTCCGGGTCGATCTTCGGATTCGCACCCTCAAAGACAAAATGGGAATTCGGGTCCCAATCTTTGCCGTAATCCCCGTCGCCGTCGCCGCCCGCGACAATCTCCGCATCTTCGGCGTGATTTTCCGGCGCGTTGCTGTCAGCGCATCCGGAAGCGGTCACGCAGAGCATCGCCGCCAGCAGAAACGTCAGTATCCTTTTCATGAAAGGATTCCTTCTTTCGTTTGTTTTTCCCTATTATAAACGTTTTCCCGTCGAATGTCAAGTGCTGAGAATCTGCCGCCCGTGCTGCTGCCGGACGTGCGATCGGCACGCGGAACGGCGAGCAGGAGACACAGTCCAGACCGATCTCGCGGCAGCACCCGACAGAGGTCGGGGCGGCGCCGTGCAGAACGGCTGCCGGAGGAAAATGCCGGTCCGGGCTCCGGGCCGCCTGTGAATATTTGACAGGGCACTTGACAAGAGGCTGATTCTTTGGTATAATAATAACAACCATCGGCTGGCGAAACGAATCGCCCGGCAGATGCAGATTCCACATGAAAAACAGGAGGTTTTGACATGGGCATTTTTCAGAGACTGAGCGATATCCTGAAGGCGAACATCAACGACATGATCGACAAGGCAGAGGATCCGGAGAAGCTCGTCAAGCAGATCATCATGGACATGCAGAAGGAGCTGACCAAGGCTACGCAGGCACTGGGCAAGGCTGTCGCAAGTGAGCGTATGGTCGAGAAGCAGTACCGCAATGCCTGTGCGATCTCCGCCAGCTGGGAGTCCCGCGCAAAGGCTGCCCTGAAGGCAGGCGATACCGAGCTTGCAAAGAAGGCACTGGCAAGCAAGGTCAAGGCGGACGAGGACGTCGCCAACTACCGCGAAATGTACGAGACCATCTCCAACCAGACCGAGGCGATCCGCTCGCAGGTCGAGGTGCTGAAGTCCAAGATCCAGGAGGCGAAGAGCCGCGAGGCAATGCTCATCGCACGCTCCCAGATGGCAGATACCACCAAGGCGCTGGCACAGAGCATCGGCGGCATCGACACCAAGAGCAGCTTCGACAAGCTCTCCCGCATGGAGGAGAAGATCGAGCGCAAGGAAGCAGAGGCTGCAGCATTCAGCGAGATTCTCGGCGCCGGCAAGCCCGAGGAGACTGCGACCTTCGAGGAGCTCGAGCGCAATGCGCGCGTCGACACCGAGCTGGAGCGCCTGATGGCTGAAATGGGCATGCTCCCGGCAGAGGCACCCGCCGATCCGGAGCTGGCAGAGCTTGCCGCGCTCGCAGGCATGTCCGACGCCGTTCCCGGAGTGCCCGGTGAGCCCGGCGAGGCAGGGACTCCTGCAACCTGATTTCCATAGCTGCGAACAGTTCGGCACAGTCTCACTCTCGCGGTGGGGCTGTGCTGTTTCTTAAGAAGACCACAGAAGGGAGGCTTTCAGCATGGCAAGACGGCGCAGAATCCGCTGGGACCGCGTGTTTATCACTGCCGCGCTCTTCATCGGGCTGATCATTCTGCTCGGCTCGTGTGCGCAGAAGTGCTCGGGCAGGAGCAGCAAAGAGGAAAGCTCCTCCGGCAGCCCGCTGGAGCCGCTCGGCTCCGACAGCTCCCGCACAGGCAGCACCGAGAGCAACGGTGGAAGCGGCGATGAGCCCGCACAGACGCAGACCACGCCCGCCGCACTCCCGGCTGATTACACACGCAAGAACGTGACCGCCAATGAGATGTACAAGGGCTCGCTCGTGCTGGTCAATGACGACAACCCGAACCATCTCTCCCGCGAGGAGCTCGATCTCCAGCAGATCTATTACGCCTCCGACCGCCCCGACTGCTATGTGCTCTCCTATCCCGCCTACACCTTCCTCAACCGCACCGCGCTCACCCGCTTCAACGCGATGATGAAGGCGTATTTTGCGGCGACCTCCAATTCGGAGATCATGTTCAATTACGGCTATCTCGAGACCGGCAAGGAAAAGAGCAATCCCGAATCGTCCAGCGGTCTGAATATCCAGCTGCATCTGAAGCTCGCAAACGGCAGCTACGATTTCATCTCCAACACCGGAAAATACGCCTGGATCTTCGAGCATATGGACAGCTACGGCTATATTCTGCGCTATCCGGCGGATAAGAGCGATATCACCGGCGTCAAGCATGCACATCCGTATTCGGCGATCCGCTATGTCGGCACGCCGCACGCCGCCTATATCAAGCAGAATAACCTCTGCCTCGAGGAATACCTCGATCTGCTGAAAAATCAGTATGCCTTCGGGCAGGGCATGCTCGATTTCACGGTCAACGAGCTGCAATACCGCATCTACTATGTTCCCGCAAGCCGCACCGGCGATACGGAGGTGCCCGTGCCGGTCAAGGAGAGCTTCGATATCTCCGGCAACAACGTGGACGGGTTCATTGTCACCGTGCAGATGAACTGACGGGAGGTGCACCATGCCGATTCGCGACCCCGAACACGGACTGGAAGCCCTGCTGCGCAGGCTCGGACTGCGGCGGAAGAAGGTCGTTTCCGTGGCATTTCTGCCGCGCCCCGCAAGCGTCTTTGAGGGGGCGGTGCGCTTTCAGATGCCGCAGGATTTCCGCATTGCGGAATACACGCGGGACAAGGCGGTTTTCCGCGGCAAGGACAGGCAATACCGGCTGACCGTCACGGTGATGCACTTTGCGGCGCGGCTCTCGCGCGTGAAGGCGGAGGACCTGACAGAGACCTTTTCGTCGCTGCTGCATGTCAGCGGATATCCGCAGCTGCGGCGCGCGAAGGAGGACAAGTTCACCGCGCTCCGTGCCGACTGGGCGGCGGAGGGCTGCGTGCTCTATCTGATTCAGGTGCAGCAGACCGCGGCGGTGCTGCTCTGGGAGCATATCCCACAGGCACGCGCCGGCGAGTGTGACGCAATGCTCCGCTCGGTCACGGTCAACGCCGCAAGGCTCAGGGCAATAGGGAAGTAAAGGTGTCTCCGACGGATGATAATGGGACTCTGCCCCAATATCATCCGTCGGAGACACTACTATTATTATCAACACAAAAACGGGAGGACATTGCGTCCTCCCGTTTGTTTTGCATCTGAGATCAGAAGTTGACCTTTCTTGCGACATAGCTGGTGTGCAGGATCTCGTGTGCCTTGTGCCCGCCGACCTCGCCGAGGAACTCCTTGTAGAGCGTCTGGACTGCGGGGTTATCCTGCGACTTGCGCATTTCCATCTCCGCATCGACGCTGTAGAGTGCCTTTGCACGCTCCGCGCGCAGATCGGTGAAGTTGCGCACCGATGCCGGCTGAATCGGCTGACCGCCGCCGTTGACGCAGCCGCCCGGGCAAGCCATGATCTCGATGAACTGGTAATCCGCCTCGCCGGCGCGGACCTTGTCCATCAGCTTTCTTGCATTTGCGAGCCCGCTTGCCACCGCGACCTTCACGGTCACGCCGCCTGCGGTGTAGGATGCCTCCTTGATGCCCTCGATGCCGCGGACCTCACGGAACTCGACCTTGTCGGCTGCGAGCTTCTCGCCGCTGATCTTCTCGACTGCGAAGCGGAGTGCTGCCTCCATGACGCCGCCGGTCGCACCGAAGATCAGACCGCCGCCGGAATAGATGCCGAGCGGATCGTCGAACTTCTCGTCCGGCAGTGCGCGGAAGTCGATGCCTGCGCGCTCGATCATTCTGCCGAGCTCACGGGTCGTCAGTGCGATGTCGACATCGGGCACGCCCGCTGCGGACTGATCGTCTCTGCCGCACTCGAATTTCTTCGCGGTGCACGGCATGACCGACACGGAAACGATATCCTTCGGATCCCAGCCCATCTTCTCGGCGTAGTAGGTCTTGATGATCGCGCCCTGCATCTGCTGCGGAGACTTGCAGGTCGAGAGATTCGGGATCAGATCGGGGAAATAGTGCTCACAGAACTTGACCCAGCCCGGCGAGCAGGAGGTGATCATCGGCAGCACGCCGCCCTTGGTGACGCGCTCGATCAGCTCGGTGCCCTCCTCCAGAATGGTGAGGTCCGCGCCGAAGTTGGTGTCGGTCACGACGTCGAAGCCGAGTCTGCGCAGTGCGGCAGCCATCTTGCCCTCGACATTCGTGCCGATCGGGTAGCCGAAGAGCTCGCCCAGACCCGCGCGCACAGACGGTGCGGTCTGCACGACGACATGCTTGGTCGGGTCTGCGATCGCCGCGAACACCTTGTCCGTGAAGTCCTTCTCCGTCAGCGCGCCGGTCGGGCAGACCGCGATGCACTGACCGCAGGAGACACAGGCAGTCTCGCCGAGACCCTTGTTGAACTGCGAGCCGATGCGGGTGATGAAGCCTCTCTCATTCGGACCGATGACGCCGATACCCTGTGTCACGGCACATGCTGCGACGCAGCGGCGGCAGAGGATACATTTGTTGTTGTCGCGGATCATGTGTGCCGCGGAGTCGTCGATCTCGTGCTCGGTGCGCTCGCCTGCGTAGACGTCCGCGTCGGTGATGCCGAGATCATGTGCCAGCGCCTGCAGCTCGCAGTTCTTGCTGCGCACGCAGGAGAGGCACTTCATATCGTGGTTGGAGAGCAGCAGCTCCATCGTCTTTCTGCGGGAATCCAGCACCTTCGGGGAGTTGGTCTGTACCTCCATGCCCTCGGAGACCGGATAGACACATGCGGCGACCATTCTTGCCGGACCGAGGTTCGGACCGCGCATTTCCGCTGCCTCGACGATGCACATTCTGCATGCGCCGATCTCATTGATGTCCTTCAGATAGCAGAGCGTCGGAATGGTGACACTCGCTGCTCTTGCTGCCTCCAGAATGGAAGTACCCTTCGGAACGGAAACAGCAAAGCCGTTGATTTTTACATTGATCATATCACTCATGCTCTTACCCCTCCTTACTGCTTGCTGATCGCCTTGAACTTGCACTGTGCCATGCAGGCGCCGCACTTGACGCACTTTTCGCTGTCGATCTCGAACGATGCGAGCTTGTGACCCGGCGCGACGTATTCAGTTCTTGCGATCGCGGAGGCCGGGCACTGCTTTGCGCACATGCCGCAGCCGATGCACTTCTCCTTGTCGATCGTGAACTGCAGCAGGTCCTTGCAGACGCCTGCCGGGCACTTCTTGTCGACAATGTGTGCGATGTACTCATCGCGGAAGAAGCGGAGCGTGGAGAGCACAGGGTTCGGAGCCGTCTGACCCAGACCGCAGAGGGAGTTGGTCTTGATATACTGGCAGAGCTCCTCGAGCTTGTCGATATCCTCGAGCTTGCCGTTGCCCTTGGTGATGCGGTCAAGGATCTCATAGAGACGCTTGGTGCCGATGCGGCACGGCGTACACTTGCCGCAGGACTCGTCCATCGTGAACTGGAGGAAGAACTTCGCGATATCGACCATGCAGTTGTCCTCGTCCAGAACGATCAGACCGCCCGAGCCGATCATGCAGCCGATCGCTGCGAGCGAATCGTAGTCGACGTTGACGTCATAGTGCTGGAGCGGGATGCAGCCGCCGGAGGGACCGCCCGCCTGTGCCGCCTTGAACTTCTTGCCGTTCGGGATGCCGCCGCCGATCTCCTCGATGATCTCGCGGAGGGTCGTGCCCATCGACACCTCGACCAGACCGGTGTTCTTGATCTTGCCGCCGAGCGCGAAGACCTTCGTGCCCTTGGAATTGCCGTTGCCCATCGAGGCATACCACTGTGCGCCCTTCAGAATGATCTGCGGGACGTTTGCGTAGGTCTCGACGTTGTTCAGAATGGTCGGCTTGCGGTAGAGACCCTGCTCTGCCGGGAACGGCGGACGCGGACGCGGCTCACCGCGGTTGCCCTCGATCGAGGTCATCAGTGCGGTCTCCTCGCCGCAGACGAATGCGCCTGCACCGAGTCTCAGGTCGATATCGAAATCAAAGCCGGTGCCGAAGATATCCTTGCCGAGCATGCCGTTCTCGCGCGCCTGCTGGATCGCGATGCGGAGACGCTGAACCGCGATCGGATATTCCGCACGGACATAGATATAGCCCTGATTTGCGCCGATTGCAAAGCCTGCGATCGCCATAGCCTCGAGCACAACATGCGGGTCACCCTCCAGCACGGAGCGGTCCATGAACGCGCCCGGGTCGCCCTCGTCGGCGTTGCAGCAGACATACTTCTGATCTGCATCCGGAACGAGATTGCGGGCGAGCTTCCACTTCTGACCGGTCGGGAAGCCGCCGCCGCCTCTGCCGCGGAGCCCCGAATCGAGGATCTCCTGAATGACGGTCTCGGGGGTCATCTCGGTCAGCACCTTGTGCAGTGCCATATAGCCCTTTCTGGCGATGTACTCCTTAATGTCCTCCGGGTTAATCAGGCCGCAGTTGCGCAGTGCAACACGGTGCTGCTTCGCATAGAAGGTGGTCTGTGCGAGGGACTTGATCTCGTCGGAGCCCTCGGTCACGGTCTCGTCGTAGAGGAACTCCTTGACGGGCTTGCCGCCGATCAGGTGCTCATCGACGATGCGGGGGATCATTTCCATTTTGACATGGGTATAGAATGCGCCCTCGGGATAGACGATCATGATCGGTCCGCGCTCGCAGAGACCGAAGCAGCCGGTGCGCACGACAAAGACCTTTTCCTCGATGCCCTTTTCCTTCAGCAGCTTTTCGAGCTCATCGGCGATCTTCATAGAGCCGGAAGAGGTACATCCGGTACCGCCGCACATGAGCACATGCTTCTCGTACTTTGCGCCGTCGTGCTCCTTGCCCAGACGGAGCGCCATTTCTGCACGCATGGCTTCCTTGATTGCAGTAAGCTCCTGCAATGTCTTCATAGTAAACCTCCTGTAATTCCGTCCGAATCAATCGGCGTATTTCGCGAGAATTTCCTCGATCTCCTTGGTGCTTCCGGTCAGTCTGCCGTAGACGTCGTCGTTGATCGTGACGACGGGCGCCAGACCGCATGCGCCGACACAGCGGCAGTCATCGAGCGAGAACTTGCCGTCCTGCGTGATCTCACCGGACTCGATGCCAAGCGTCTGCTCGAGCTTTTCCATGACGGCACCGGAGCCCTTGACGTAGCACGCGGTGCCGAGGCAGACCGAAATGCGGTATTTGCCCTTGGGAGACATCGTAAACTGCGCGTAGAAGGTTGCGACGCCGAACACCTTTTCCAGCGGGATATCCAGCTCCTCTGCGATCAGAGTCTGCACCTCGATCGGAAGATAGCCGTAAATTTCCTGCGCCTTCTGCATGATCGGCATGAGACATCCGGGATCGTCCCGGAGTGCGTCGATGGCAGCACGCAGCTCCTGCTCCTGCTCCGCAGTACCCTTGAAGGGAATGGTTGCGATCTTTTTTGCCATACTGTTTGTTCCTCCTTTTTGCTGAAGAAAATTGGTACCGGCAGTTGCGCTGCCGGTCTGCGTCCGCCCGTGAAGGACGGTCGGGCGCGGAGAGGTACGCTGTGCGTTCAGCCGCTCAAAGGCGCGCGGGCACAGACGTAGACACTATCTATTATACTACATTCCGCACAAAAAATCAAGATGAAAAGCGCACAACATTCGCAAGTGTTTTTCGTGCGATTCCACGAAGCCAAAGAGAAAATCCGCATGATTTCTGAGATTTTCCGCTATTTTCCAGCGCTGTTTTCTTGTTAACTGTCCGCGTGAGGCGGACAGTTGTCCGGCAACGCAGCGCTTCGATCCGATTCGACACGCTCACATGCAATTTTTGGCAGATGCAGATTTTTCGCGCGGATTCGCCATGCGCGCCGCCTAAAATAAAAAGGAGGCGGCGCTTCGGGAAGATCCCTTTTCGGGATCAGCCTGCATGCGGAATGCGGAACAGCGGCATTGCCGACGCGATGATCTGTAACAGGAGCCGCAATCTCCGGGAGAAATAAGGGGCTTGCGCCATTCAACGCCCGTCCGCAGCAGCGGACATATTTCATTCAGATGCAGTTTTCCGGGCTGCCGCCGAAAATCAGTCAGGCAACAAAAGAAATTGGAGGTCAAACAGCATGGAACGAACGGAATCACAAGCCTGCTATCTGCCGGAGGGGAGCCTGCTCGACACCCCCGAAAACGCCGCCGGGCTCAGCTCAGAGGCGGCGCTGCGCACGGCGATGCAGACCGGGCAGCGGCTCGAAGCGCGGGTCCGCATCTGCGACGGCGGACACAATCTGCATGTGGAGCTCCCCTGTATGCGCGGGCTGATCCCGCGGGCAGAGGGCGCAATGGGCATCCCCGAGGGCACCACGCGCGATATCGCGCTGATCTCAAGGGTGAATAAGCCCGTGTGCTTTTCGGTCATGCGCATCGAGCAGGGCGCGGACGGACTCCCCGTCGCGGTGCTCTCGCGGCGCGCCCAGCAGGAGCACTGCCGCGACAGCTACATCAGCCGCCTGCGCCCGGGAGACGTCATTCCCGCGCGCGTGACGCATCTTGCGCCCTTCGGGTGCTTTGTCGATATCGGCTGCGGCGTGCCCTCGCTCATCCCGATCGACGCGATCTCGGTCTCGCGCATTTCGCATCCCGCCGACCGCTTCCGCGTCGGACAGATGATCCGCGCGGCGGTCAAGGGCTTTGAGAACGGCAGAGTGCTGCTGACGCACAAGGAGCTGCTCGGCACATGGCAGGAGAACGCCGCCTGCTTCACCGCGGGCGAGACGGTCGCAGGCATCGTGCGCTCGGTCGAGGATTACGGCATTTTCATCGAGCTCGCGCCGAATCTGGCGGGGCTTGCCGATCTGCGGTCGGATATCCGCCCGGGGCAGCGCGCGAGTGTGTATATCAAGAGCATTGTCGCAGAGCGCATGAAGATCAAGCTCGCGATCGTCGATGTGTTTGACGAGGCGTGTCCGCCGCCCCCGCTGCATTATTTCTTCACCGGCGACCACATGGACGAGTGGGTCTATACTCCGCCGCATGCCAAGCGCCGCATCGCGACTGAATTCGGCACGGCTGTGTCTGCGCATTTGTCCTGACAGGAATTGCCTGCGCGGGCTCCGCGCCCCCCCCGCACACCAAACGCCGCATCGCAACTGAATTCGGCACGGCTGTGTCTGCGCATCTGTCCTGATTTTGCATTTGTCTTGATTTCGCATTCTCAGATTTTGCCATTGCATAATGCGCCGGAAACAGTCTATACTATCACCACGGGCGCCGCGCAGACGCCCTGTCAACAATGCGAAAAGAGGACTTGTTTCATGTGGGATAAGCTAGCGTTGATCCTGCTGGTCATCGGCGGAATCAACTGGGGTCTTGTCGGCATCTTTGAGCTGGATCTCGTCGCGTGGATGTTCGGCGGTGCCGCATCCGTCGTCAGCAGAATGATTTACATTCTGGTAGCGATTTCCGCTGTCTGGTGTATCTCATTCCTGTTCCGCGACCGCATCCCGGAGCACGCACAGACCTGACCCCCCGAACAATCCGGAATCAGAGCCCCGCACAATGCCGGTATCCGGCTGCTGCGGGGCTTCCGGCTGTTTTGTGCAGTTTCGTCAGTTTCGACAGCTTTCCCTTCGCGTTCTGCCTAAAAATCGGTGCGATATTCGTACAGATTGACAAAATTCACGGCATCACTTGCCTTTTTCGTGAAAATATGCTATACTGAATTGAATGAAATGCAGTATCTGACCCTGTAAGGAGGCGCATCATTGAAATGAACACAACGCAGCAAACAGTACTGAACGGTACACCCTGCATCCAGCTCTGTGCGGGCGGCTACGAGGCATATATTGCCTACGAGATCGGCTCGAATGTCATCCGCCTGCGCGATGTGAAGAACAATATCGACGTTTTCCGCTTCTCCCCCGATAATACGGCGGAGACCCTGCGGCAGTCCGCCGAGGTCTGGGGTCTGCCGACGCTCTATCTGCCGAACCGCTTCGCCGACGGCGTGCTCAGGACCTCCGATGCTGTCTATCAGCTCCCGGTCAACGAGCCCGCACCGTGGCACAACCATATTCACGGCTTCCTGCACAAGCGCGTGCACAATGTCGTCTATCACCACGCGGACGAGAACTGTGCGATCGTCCAGACCGAATACATCTACGACGAGAACGACCCGTTTTTCAAGTATCTGCCGCTGAAATTCCGCGCAGAGCTGACCTTCACGCTCTCGGAGTGCGGGCTGGAGCACAAGATCGCGATCTTCAACCTCTCCGACAAGATGCTGCCGATCTCGGTGGCGACCCACACGACCATTCAGGCGCCCTTCCTCGACGGCGCAAAAGCAGAGGACATGCGTCTGACCGTGCCGATCGGCAAGCGCTGCGAGCTCAATGAGCGCTGCCTGCCGACCGAGCGCCTGCTCGAGCCCAAGCTCTCCGATCTGGAGTATAAAAACGGGACGAAGGTTCCGGTGCTCCAGAATATCGACAACGACATGTATCAGGCGGAGACCGGCACGCTCGACGGGCAGCTCTTCTACGGCGCAGTCGTGGAGGATTCGGCGAGCGGCAAGCGCATCTGCTATCAGATCAGCGGGGAATACCGCTTCTGGATCATCTGGAATGACAAGGGCTTCAACGGGTATTTCTGTCCCGAGCCGATGACCGCGATGATCGACGCGCCGAACCTCAGCCTGTCGCCGGAGGTCACGGGCTATGTGGAGATTCGCCCGCACGCTTCCTTCGAGGCAAACCAGCGCTTCTTCACCGAATAAAATCAGCCGCGGCACATGCTTGCGGCGCAGATATGACAGCTTCACGCCATAGTGTTTCCGGTATGCAGCCGGAGATACTGTGGCGTTTCTGTTGACTGCGGCGCGGATCGTATCACTTTTATTGATATTCGCCATTGCGTTTTTCGCGGGAATATGCTATAACCGGGCAGTGCACGGCTCCATTTTGACACCCATTCTGCGGAGCGGTTCTTTTTTGTGATTCGCCCATTGCGTTTTTCGCGGGAATATGCTATAATAAAAGTTAGACCGCTTTCTCTGCGGCAGATTTTTACGGAAAGAGATGGATTTTCATGACCAAAATCACCATTTTCTCCGGCTTCCTCGGAGCCGGCAAAACCACCCTCATCAAGAAGCTGATCGAAGAGGGCTACAAGGGCGAAAAGCTCGTGCTCATCGAGAATGAGTTCGGGCAGATCGGCATCGACGGCGGCTTTCTGCGCGATGCCGGCATCCAGATCAACGAAATGAACTCCGGCTGCATCTGCTGCTCGCTCGTCGGCGACTTCGGCAAGGCGCTCGTGCAGGTGCTCGAGGAATATCACCCCGACCGCATCCTCATCGAGCCCTCCGGCGTCGGCAAGCTCTCCGATGTCATCAGCGCGGTGCAGCGCATCGACGCACACGACGTCGAGCTGGACGGCTTCACCACCGTGGTCGACGCGAAAAAGTGCAAGATGTACCAGAAGAATTTCGGCGAATTCTTCAACAACCAGATCACCTATGCAAGCTGCATCATTCTGAGCCACACCGCGGGGCTCTCCGAGGAGAAAATCGCCGAGGTGACCGCGCTGCTCAGACAGTTCAACCCCGCCGCACCGATCGTCACGACCGAGTGGGAGGCGCTGACCGGTCAGCAGCTGATCGACGCCATGACGCAGAAGAATACGCTCGACGACGAGCTGCAGGCACTGCTCGCCGAGGCGGAGCATCACCACCATCATCACGATCATGACGATGACGACGATGAGCATGAGCATCATCATCACCACGACGACGACGAACACGAGCATCATCATCACCACGACGACGACGGGCATGAGCATCATCATCACCACGACGATGACGGGCACGAGCATCACCACGACCACGGTCCGGACTGCACCTGCGGCTGCCACGATCATGAGCACGATCATGAGCATCACCACCACCACGCCGACGACGTCTTTGCAAGCTGGGGCACCGAGACCGCAAAGACTTTCACGGCAGAGGGCATTCAGGCGGCACTGGAGCAGCTTGAGGATGCAGAAAAATTCGGCACGGTGCTGCGCGCAAAGGGCATCGTCTCGGGCGCAGACGGCAAGTGGATCCACTTCGACTATGTGCCGGGGACCCCGGATGTGCGCTTCGGCAGTGCCGAGACGACCGGCAGACTGTGCGTGATCGGCGCGCAGATCAGGGAGGACGCGCTCCGGGCGCTCTTCGGACTGGACTAAAGGAGGCTGTTTATGCCGAACAATCAGGATGAAATGATTCCCGTATACCTCTTCATGGGCTTTCTCGAGGCAGGCAAGACGAAATTCGTGCAGGAGGCGCTCGAGGACAAGCGCTTCTCGAACGGCGAACGCACGCTGCTGCTTGTCTGCGAGGAGGGCGAGGAGGACTACGACCTCTCCCGCGTGCCGAAGGGCAAGGTCACGAAGCATGTGCTTGAGGACGCCTTCGACCTCAATCCCGAAAATCTGGAAAAGCTCGCGAAGGACTGCCGCGCCGAGCGCGTTGTGATCGAATACAACGGCATGTGGCAGCTCAACGACCTCTTCGAGGCGATGCCGGACAGCTGGGGCATCTATCAGGCGGTGCTGGTCGCCGATGCGTCAACCTTCCTCAATTACAATCAGAACATGCGCTCGCTGGTGGTCGACAAGCTCAACATTGCAGAGCTCGTGTATTTCAACCGTTTCCAGAAGGGCACAGCGTTTCAGGAGTTTCACCAGATCGTGCGCGGCGTGAGCCGGAGTGCGGAAATTTACTACGAATTCACGGACGGACAGACCGTTGTCGACGACATCGAGGACCCGCTGCCGTTTGATACCGAGGCGGCACACATCACGCTCGAGGACCGCGACTTTGCGCTGTGGTTCCGCGATCTGATGGAGGACCCGAAGAAATACCGCGGCAAGCTCATGACCTTCAAGGCGCTGGCATTCCGCAATCACACCTTCCCGAAGAATGTGTTTGCGGTCGGGCGGCACATCATGACCTGCTGTGTCGAGGATATCAAATACTGCTGGATCGCGGCGAACTGGGACAAGCCGTTCAATCCCGGCAAGAACAGCTGGGTCACGGTGACCGGCGAGATCGTTCTGCAGCAGCATGCGCCGAACGGGCAGCCCGTCCCGACGATGAACGTCACCGAGCTGCACGACGCCGAGCCCCCCGAGCAGGAGGTCGCTACTTTCTACTGAGCGGGGCAGCCCCCGCGGGCGATTTCCTTCGGGCGCCGTTTCGCGGAGCCTCCCGGTTTCGTTCAACACACGGCGCGAAAGCGCCTTCTTATGGCGTAATGGCTCCCAAAATTGCTTTCAAGCAGCAGGAATGAGGATGACGGACCTATTTCTAACTTCTCATTTCTAATTCTCATGTTGCATTTGCGGTGAAATTGTGGTATAATAAGAATGTTGTGCACTGAAAACTGAACTATGGAGGGTCAACATGCGAACGACCGAAGAAGAGATCCGGCGGCGGCGTACCTTTGCGATCATCTCGCACCCCGATGCCGGCAAAACCACACTCACCGAAAAGCTCCTGCTCTACGGCGGCGCGATCGCGATGGCAGGCGCCGTCAAGGGCAAGAAAAATGCCCGCCATGCCGTCTCCGACTGGATGGAGATCGAGAAGCAGCGCGGCATCTCCGTCACCTCGTCCGTCATGCAGTTTGAATATGACGGCTGCTGCATCAATATTCTCGATACCCCCGGGCATCAGGATTTCTCCGAGGATACCTACCGCACGCTCATGGCTGCCGATGCCGCAATCATGGTCATTGACGCAGCAAAGGGCGTCGAGCCGCAGACCCGCAAGCTCTTCCATGTCTGCGTCATGCGGCATATCCCGATCTTCACCTTCATCAACAAAATGGACCGCGAGGCGCGCAACCCCTTCGATCTGCTCGACCAGATCGAGAACGAGCTCGGCATCAAAACCTATGCGGTCAACTGGCCGATCGGCTGCGGCAAGGATTTCCGCGGCGTCTTTGACCTTGAAACGCGCCATATCCTCTCCTTCGAGGGCGACAGCGGCGCACATACCGTCAGTCAGACCGAGGTGACCCCCGACGATCCCGCGCTCGAATCGCTGATCGGCAAGGACAACCGCGCCCAGCTCGCCGAGGATATCGAGCTGCTCGACGGCGCCTCCGAGGAATTTGACCTCGACGCGATCCAGTCGGGCGCGCTCTCGCCGGTGTTCTTCGGCTCCGCCCTGACGAATTTCGGCGTTGAGCCGTTTTTGAAGCGCTTTCTCGAGCTGACGCCGCCTCCGCTTGCACGGCAGGCAGCGGGCGAGACCGTCGACCCCTTCGCACCTGATTTCTCCGCATTCGTCTTCAAGATTCAGGCGAACATGAACAAGGCGCACCGCGACCGCGTCACCTTCCTGCGCATTGTCTCGGGCAAATTTACCCGCGACATGGAGGTGCTCCATGTTCAGGGCGACAAGAAAATGCGCCTCTCGCAGCCGCAGATGATGATGGCAGAGAACCGCGAGGTCATCGACGAGGCTTTCGCGGGCGATATCATCGGCGTGTTTGACCCGGGTCTGTTTTCGATCGGCGACACGATCTGCGCACCGTCGCACAGGCTGACCTTCGCGGGCATCCCGACCTTTGCGCCCGAGCATTTTGCGCGCGTGCGCCACAAGGACACGATGAAGCGCAAGCAGTTTGTCAAGGGCGTCATGCAGATCGCGCAGGAGGGCGCCATCCAGATCTTCCACGAGCCGGAAACCGGTATGGAGGAGGTCATTGTCGGCGTGGTCGGTGTGCTGCAGTTTGAGGTGTTCGAGCACAGAATGCGCACCGAGTACAATGTCGAGATCATCCGCGAGCCGCTGAGCTATCAGTATATCCGCTGGATCGACGGCATTCCGGCGGACAAAAAGCCCGAGCTCAACATCACCGAGGACACCAAGCTCGTGCAGGATTTCCGTGACCAGTATCTGCTGCTCTTCACGAGCGAGTGGAATATCCGCTGGGCGCTCGAGCGCAACGAAGGGCTGGAGCTGCGCGATTTCTCCAACAACTAAGCACGCGTCTCCCGGAGCGGCAACTGAGTGTTTGCAAGCAAACGGGGCGAGTTGCTTCGCCTTTATTTGGCATAATACGGGTCAACGGCATATCATACCGATTGGGGCGGCTCTCCGCCGCCGTTGATACCTGTGCAGAATCAAGGGCAGCAAGGTGACAAATCCCCCCTTGAGGGGGCAAACTTGCCATCGGCTCAGATATGCCGAATTGGGGGTGACCTCGCCAGCCCGGGCTCCGGGCAACAGATGAAAGGAAAAATATGGCACTGGAAATGGAATGCGCGGCACTGGAGGCGGTGCTCTTCGCGGCGGGCGAGCCGATGGAGGCAGACCGTCTGGCAGAGGCGCTGGGCTGCACTCCCGACGAGGTACACGAGCGCGCTGCGGCACTCTCGGCACATCTCAATGAAAGCGGCAGCGGCTTGCAGGTGCTTCAGCTCGGCGAGAGCTACCAGCTGACGACCCGCGAGCAGCACGCGGAATATATCCGCGCGGCACTGGAGGTCAAGCGCAACACACCGCTCTCAAATGCCGCAATGGAAACACTGACGATCATCGCCTACAACCAGCCCGTGACGAAGGGCTTTGTTGAGCGCGTGCGCGGGGTCGACAGCAGCTCGGTCGTCAATACGCTGGTCGAGCGCGGTCTGCTCGAGGAAGCCGGTCGCATCGAGGTGCCCGGACGCCCCGTCACCTACCGCACGACGGCACAGTTTCTGCGCTGCTTCGGGCTGCAGTCGCTGGAGGAGCTTCCGCCGCTGCCCGAGAGCGCCGAGCCGCAGCTCTTCGAGGGCGACGACACCGATGACGACGGCTTCGGCGACGACGCAGAGCTGACCGGAACCGCCGTCTACGAGGACCCGGTCGCGCCGGAGGAGGAAGCTCCGCTGCCGGATTGACGGCAAGCGCAATACAGCAATACAAAAAACGCTCCCGGTTCCGATGCCGGGAGCGTTTCAGTCTGTAGAAAAAGTATCACCGATGGATTGATATTGAGGGCACTGCCCCTTAAGAATCCCATGATGATGAAATTGACGTATCAGCGTAACATTCATACGAATTGGGATTCCAAAGGGCTAGTAGCCCTTTGGCAGGGGTGTGGGGACGGAGTCCCCACGAAAATGTGCCGCAGGCACATCAAAACACTTTATCGACAAGCTGAAACGCTCCCGGTTCCGATGCCGGGAGCGTTTTTGTTTACATCTGTGCGTTGAAGAGGCTCTTCAGGTTGTAGATGACGTCGTCGTTGTCGGCGTTGATGCTTGCTGCCTCGTTGATCGAGGAGAGCTCCGAGAGGGCGCTCAGGTTCGCATTGTAGCCGATCGTGTAGCACGGCACCTCCATGCCCGCGACGATATCCTTGATATCCTTGAGGCTGTTGCCGACATTCGTTTCGCCGTCGCTCAGCACAAAGAGCAGGGGCTTTACGGTCTGACCGGTCTCGCTCTCGACCTTTTCCTGTGCCTCGCGGAGCAGATCGAGCGCGACGAGCACGGCGTCATAGGTCGCGGTGTTGCCCGCCGGCGAGAGGTCCTGCACAGCGCCGGTGAAATAGCTGCGCTGGTTCAGGTCAAATTTGCCGATCGGCAGATTTACGGTGACATTCGAGGCATAGCTGATCAGACCGACATAGTTCGTGTCGTTGATATACTGCGAGGCGTTGATCAGCGAGGACTGGAGATTCTCGAGCGGTGCGCCGCCCATGCTGCCGGAGACGTCTGCGACGAACACCGCCATGACCGGGCTGCCCGCGTCCTTTTCGGTCTTCCAGAGCTTCTGTGCGCTGAGCATCGCCGTGCCCGTGACCGAGCTTTCCAGTCTGCCCGTGTAGTCCTCCTGATAGTTGAAGCCGTAGCGCTTGGCAAGTGCCTGATTCTCGTCGTTCTTGCAGTAGTCGATGAAGAGCTGCGCCAGCTCCTGCTCGTCGGAGCTCAGTGTGCCGAGGCTGTACATCGGGCTGTCGTGGCGCACGCCGAACGGGATGAACTGATAATCGCGGAGCTCGGCGACATTGTAATAGCACTGATACTCGAGGATGAACGCATCCAGCACGCCGTTCGCTGCGGCATCGCGCATCTGCAGCGTCGTATAGGCGACAAACGGCACATTCTGCTGGAATTTCTGGAACTGACTGACCGACTGATCACTGAGGATATCCGCCGCGTCAAATTCCTGCAGCGCGGCAATGAGGAAATTCAGACCCGTGGAGGAGGCGTAGGGATTCGTGTAGCCCATCGTGATCTCGCTCTTGACCGTCGCCTCGACGATCGAGGAGATATCGACCTTGCCGTAGGTCTGCTCGAGCTTGCTGTAGGTCTCGTGGCTGACCAGAATGCCGGCGGTGTTGCCCGCGAGACGCTTGTCGAGCAGCTTGATGCCGACGCCCTTTGCGGCGATCATCTCGCCCCAGAGCTCGTTGGAGGGGGAATAGAGCCCCGGCACATATTTGCCGGAAATGATGTAGTCGATCGCGGCGCCGGAGGCGATCGGGCGGACGGAGACCGTCACCCACTTGCCGTTGACGCTGTAATGCGCGTTGTTGAATTTTTCCGCGACCTCGTTGAGCCAGCCGTCGGTGCCCTTCGAGGATTTCTCGGTCGAGGAGAAGATCTCAAGGTCGATATCGCCTCTGCCCGTGACGCTCAGCGGGTATTTCCCGATATCGGGGAGCTCTGCGGCGAGATCGGTGCCGGCGATCTCCACGGTCGCCTTGCGCGGGCTGACCGTCTTGATATTGATCTTCTTGAGCTTCTTTTCGAGCTGGGTGATCGCCTGCTCGCGGCTGATCTCCGAATTGGATTTGCCGATCCGGCGGGTGAGTGCGACGCCGACTGCGATGATCGCGACCATGATGACCGCGATCACGACCAGAAATGCTGCATTGCTGGATTTTGTCTTGTTTGCTGCCATATTTGGCTCCTTTCCGGGCTTTGCGCTTCGCTCAGCCCTCCTCAAAGAGTGCCTTGTTGAATTCGACTTCTGTGACGGAACGGAATGCAATTACGACCTCATCGCTGTATTTCCATATGAGATAGCCGTTCTTCTCGTAGATATTGCCCTCGATCTGTCCGATCGTGCTGTTCTGATTCGTCGTCTGCTTGAGCACAAGGTCGATCACGCCGCCGCCGAGATTCTGGAGTGAATAGACCGCGACAGCCCGCGGGTTGTTCTCCTCGTAATAGGTGCAGTCGCCGCCGAGCATGATCTGCATCTTCATGCCGGCGATGGTCTTGCCGTCGAAGGTATCGGTGAGGGTCTCATCCTTCGTCGTGACCCATGCGCCGGACCAGCAGCCCGCGACGCTCAGTGCCGCTTTGCCGTCCTCGACGCGCTGGTCGTCGGGCTTTGCAAAGCTCGCGACGCGCACGAAATTGAGCGCGGGAACATCGGGAGCGCTTCGCACGAAGAGATTGCCGCCCTCAAAGCAGTATTCCGAGGGAAGCTCCTCGGGGTTGAACTGCATGTTGTAGGGGAATTCCGCGAGCACGCGCGTGTGGGCGTCGTCGGTGAAATACCATGTGCCGTATTCGGAATAGCCGTAGAGCGGGTGGATGCGCGTGACATCGCCGTTCTTGAAGAATTCGAGCTGCAGCGACATGCGGTAGGAGACCGCCGGCTTGACGGAGGTATCCTTATACAGCACCTTGCCGAGCTCGACGACGCTGTCAAGCGCCCACTTCCCGACGACGGTCGGCTCCGTGGTGGTCGTTGTGGCAGTTGCCTCGGGGTCTGTCTCGGTGACGGTTGTTGTTTCCGTTGTCGCTGCGGTCGTGCGCCGGGCGGTGGTGGCCGTTGTCTGCTCCGCCGTGATGCTGACGACCTCTGCGAGCCCGCCGCCGGAGGATTCCTCGGCGCTGCTCTCATTGCAGCCGGTCAGCAGGCAGAGCCCGAGCACTGCCAGCAGCACCGCCGGCAGGATCAGGGGAAATCTTTTCATCGTCCTGCTCCTTTTCACTGCATTCGCATCATCTGTCCGCCGCTGCCGGGCTGCTGTCCGTCCTCCGGGGGCGGCTCGTCGCCCTTGCGCACCTGCCGCAGCGCATTGGTGAGCTCGGTCAGGCACGGGGTTGCTGCGGTCTGGTCGTCGCCGATCTGCGAGACCTCGAGAATCAGGTTCTCGAAGTCGGAGAGCACATGGGCATTCTCGCCGAGCACCTCCTGCAGATAGGCGACGTGCATGTTGAATTTATGCGGCTCTGCGTCGTCGTAGATCATGACGCGGTTGAGGATGCGCTTGCAGTTGGCGAGGATATAGGCATTGACCTCGTCGGCGACGCTGAGGAACGGGCTGTCCTTGGAATCGTCGAGCACGGCGCGCAGGGCAGCCTGCTTGCGCTTTAGGGATTCGAGCTGCCGCAGTGCGATCTTGAGGTGATCGGCAAACGGCGTGCCCTCTGCGATCCACGCTTCAAAGGCGCGGACGTAGTCGTCCGAATCGTGCAGCTTTTTCGCATCGCTGACATTCTCGGCAGAACCGCCGCGGATGATCAGCCAGTCGATGCCGATACTGAGACCGACGACCGCAGCCATCACGAGGAACTTCAGAGGGAAATTCGCAGCGGTCTCCGCGAGCAGATTATAGAGCACGACGGCTAAGATTCCCTCGCAGACCGAGAGCAGCGTGAGTATGATCTTGGTGCTGTTTTTCATGGGGCTCACCCCTTTCGTATCATCATGTATCTATGATAACATAATTGCGGAAAACTGTCAACCGCGAAAAACGGCGGCTAGAACCGGGTAGCGCGCAAAAAAAGACAAGAGGACGAATGAGCTCCGTCCTCTTGTTTGTTATCTGAGCCGGACTCAGACCGTTTGACCTTTGGAATTACTCTGCGTCAGAGGCATCGTCTGCGGGGGTCTCGTCGCTGTAGACGACCTCCTCGCTCTCGGTCTCAGCATTCTCGGTGCCGAGCTCCTCGAGCGCTGCGCGGATCGAAAGACTGATGCGCTTCTTCTCCTCGTCGATGGCAGTGATCTTCACCGTGACGGTGTCGCCTGCCTTGACGACGTCCTTGACATTGGTGACGCGCTGCTCAGAGAGCTGGGAGATGTGAATCAGACCGTCGATGCCGTCGGTGATGCGTGCAAAGGCGCCGAATGCGGTGATCGAAACGATCGTTGCATCCACGATATCGCCGACTGCGTAATTCTGCACGAACTTGACCCACGGATTGTCCTCGGGTCTGCGGTGACCCAGCGAAATGCGGCGGGTCTCGGGGTTCAGTGCCTTGATGTAGACCTCGATGGTATCGCCGACTGCGACCACGTCGCTCGGCTGATGGATGCGGCTCCAGCTCAGCTCGGAGACATGCACCATGCCGTCGATGCCGCCCAGATCGACAAATGCGCCGTAATTGGTGAGGGACTTGACCTCGCCGGTGAAGACGTCGCCGACCTTTGCGGTTGCCCAGAAGCGCTCCTCAGCAGCCTTGCGGTCTGCATCTGCGACCTCGCGGATGGAGCCGACTGCTCTGCGGCGCTGCTCGTTCACATCAATGATCTTGAAGCGAACGGTCTGCTTGAGCAGGACATTGAGATCGGCGTCGCGTCTGAGACCCGAATGGGAAGCCGGGATGAAGACGTTCACGCCGTCGGTGGTGACAGCGATCAGACCGCCCTTGACGACACTGACGATCGTGCCCTCGAGAACGGTGCCCTCCTCCTTCGCCTTGAGGATGGTCTCGAAGCCGATCATTTCGTCAACTCTGCGCTTGGAGAGCTGCACAGTGCCCTCCGCGTCGTTGACCTGAATGACGACCAGATCGAGCTCATCGCCGACTGCGACGAGATCGGAGGGTTTTTTGGAAGTATCGCTTGTGAGCTCGGAGAGCGTAATATAACCGGTCTGCTTGGCACCCAAATCCACCATGACCTCGCTGTTGCCGCTGATCGACGCGACGATGCCCTTTACGCGGTCTCCCTTCCGAATTTTTTTGAAAGTCTTTTCCAGCTCATCGACGAAGCTGACGTCCTCGCTGTCCGGGGTAGTGATGTTGGTGTCAATGATTTCAGACATATAGGTTTGAACCTCCTTAATGATGTGAGCGGGTGTACTGGCACCTGCCGTGATGCCGATATGCAGCACAGGATCGCTTCGCTGTGGCTTTGCGAGTGCCTCCCGTGCAGCCGCGCTGATCTCATCCGCGAGCCCGAACATCTCTCTGGCGTCGTCGATATGCCATGTCGGGCAGTTGCGCCGGCAGACATCGACGAGCTTTAGGGTGTTGGAGCTGTGCCGCCCGCCCGCAACGATCATCAGATCGGACTCCCGTGAGAGTGCGTCCGCGTCCGACTGGCGCGCAGCGGTGGCATTGCAGATGGTATCAAAGATCTGCAGATCGGGATGATCAGCAGGCAAGGCTTTTATACAATCCGCCCATGATATTTTATTATATGTAGTTTGCGCGGTGAGCGCAAGTCTTTTTGGCAAAGTTCTATCAATCAGATACTTTAGCTCGGTTTCATCGCGAAAAACTGTACAATTTCCCGTACCGAACCCGACGATGCCCTGCACCTCCGGGTGATCGGGGTCACCGGCGATGAACACCTCGCGCCCTGCGGCGCTCTGCTCCTCGACAATGCGGTGGATGCGCTCCACAAAGGGGCAGGTCGCGTCGATGACGGGATTGCCGCGCTGTCGGAGCTCCTCGTAGACCGCTCGGCTGACGCCGTGTGCACGGATGATGAGCGTTTCGCCCTCGCGCAGCTCGCTGACCTGCGAGATGATGCGGGCGCCCTTTTCGAGCAGATCGCCGACCACGGCGTCATTGTGGACGACCGGACCGAGCGTCGCGACCTGCTTTCCGGCGCTGAGTGCCTCATAGACGAGCTTGACGGCGCGGTCGACGCCGAAGCAGAAGCCTGCGGATTTTGCCGTTGTGAGCGTATAGCGGATCGCAGACACAGCGCCGCCCCCTCTCATGCTGTTTTTCCTGCAATCCGTCACCTGCCGGCAGGAGGTCCGGTCCGGAGTGCGCAGCACGGAACTCCTTCTCCCGCAAATGACGGTATATTGTCATACTGTTGCCGATATAATAAGGTATCGCGCTTTGAGAACTTATTATAACATATTTTCCGGCTGAATGCAAGAGACATACCGCACAAATATCCGGCGGGTTCTTTGTGCATTCCGCCGCAAATGCGCACGGTCGGGCTGCGCCTGCATCATTTCCGCCAAAGAACCGCCCTTTGCGCGGCGGATATTTTTCTCGCGGAGTGTGGACAAAAACGGATTTTTGTGATATAATAGACAGTGAGACGAAAACAGGTCTCTGCCGTTTCCGAAAACAGGAACGAAACAGAAAGGATGACCAATATGGCAAAGAAGCATACAAGACGCGGCGTATCCGTCGCAGTCGTGCTGCTGATTCTGGTCGCGCTCGCGGGCATCGCGGCGGGCGTCTGGCTCGTGCTCCAGAAGTCCGGCAGCAGCGCAAACAACGACCGCCACTATGACCTGACCATGCAGGTCGGCGAACAGAAAACCCTCGAGGCGGATTTCGCGCACGAGTTCACCTGCATGAGCTCGGACGTCACCGTGATCTCGGTCGACGAAGCCACCAATCTGCTGACCGCCAAGAAAGCCGGCGAGGCAACGCTGGTCGCAAAGGATTCCGTCAGCGGCGAGAAGGCGTTCTTCTTCGTCACCGTCACGGATAATCCCGCAAATCCCGGCGCTGTCGTCACCGACGCCACCACCACGGAGGTGACCACTACGACAGAGGAAACCACCACCACGACCACAACTGCCGCTCCGGGCGTTGTCTCCGGCATTTCGCTGAGCTATTATTCCGCAAATGTCAAGGTCGGCGAGGTGCACCCCTATGCACTCGTCACGATGACCCCGGAGGACGCGAAAAACAAGAACGAGATCTGGGAGACCGACAACGACAAGGTCGCGACAGTCGACAAGGCGGGCAGGATCAAGGGCATCGGCGCGGGCAAGTGCAAGATCCGCGTGACCGCAGAGGGCAATCCCTATATCTTCGCGGAGATCGACGTCACGGTCGTGGACCCGAACGCCCCGGCGACCACCCCCGCACCCGAGACAACGACCGCATCTGCAGCGACGACCACGACCACGGCGGCTACGACCACCGTCGCCGGGCTGCCGCAGCAGTCTGAGCCGAACGGCACGGTCACCGGCGTCAACGGCGCACCGAGCATCGAGGTCAAAAACGGTCTGACCTATGTCAACGGCATTCTGATCGCGAACAAGACCTATGCGCTCCCCTCGACCTACAATCCGGGCGTCGACCCGGAGGCGCAGGCTGCCTTCAACGAGATGCAGGCAGCCGCGGCGAAGGAGGGCAGAAGCCTTGCGATCTGCTCGGGCTTCCGCTCCTACAGCACCCAGCAGGCACTCTATCAGAAATATGTCAACCGCGACGGCAAGGCCGCCGCTGACCGCTACTCCGCACGCGCGGGGCACTCCGAGCACCAGACCGGTCTGGCATTCGACATCAACAAGGCAAGCTCGTCCTTCACAAGCACGCCCGAGGCAAAGTGGCTCGCCGAAAACTGCTGGAAGTACGGCTTCATCCTCCGCTACCCCGAGGGCAAGGAGAATATCACCGGCTATATGTACGAATCGTGGCATGTGCGCTATCTCGGCAAGGAAATTGCAAAAGCCGTCTATGAGAGCGGGCTGACGCTGGAGGAATACCTCGGCATTACATCCCGTTACGCCGACTGAACGATTGGAGAATATTGCGAAATTCGCCTGCACCGGCAAGATCGGTGCAGGCGATTTCTGTTTTCGGCGCAGCTGTGCGGGTTCCGCGCTGAAACCGCCGTATTTCCGCACTGTGCGATCGTCGCATGGCATGTGCAATGATCCGATTTCGCGAAAAAGTTGCGCACAAATTTGATCGTTTATACAAATTCGCGCGTTAAAATATGGCAATTCTGCACAAAAATCGGTCGGAATTTTTGGCATGATAAAATTGCTCTTTTTGGGCAAAATTGCTTGACTTTCTCTCCGGGATGTGGTAAATTGATATTGGAAACCCGTGCAGATGAAACGGGGGAAAGAAACTTTTACCGCATAGAAGGAGATGTATCACCATGAAATTGTTCCGTAAAATGGTGGCAGGTCTGCTGGCAGCAGCGAGCGCTCTGAGCGCCGGTGCCGTTCAGCTCACCGCAGCACCCGCAGCCGCAGCCGGCGATGCAGTCAGACTCGTGGAAGAAATGGGCATGGGCTGGAATCTCGGCAACACCTTCGACTCCGCGCCGGTCAAGGCGTGGGCCAATTCCGAGCTGCCCTATGTCGATTCCGAGACCGGCTGGGGCAACCCCAAGACCACGAAGGCGATGATCGCCGCGATCAAAAACACCGGCTTTGACACCGTGCGCATTCCCGTGACGTGGTTCGAGAACATGGACGCCGCGGGCAATGTCGACGCGGACTATCTGGCGCGCGTCAAAGAGGTCGTCGACTACTGCATCGATCAGGACCTGCACGTCATCCTGAATGTCCACCACGACGGCGCCTCGGAGGGCGCAAATGCCGCCTCGAACGCCTACAAATCGACCATCGACGGCGCATGGCTCTGGCAGGGCACCTCGCAGAAGGCAAAATTCACGAGCCTGTGGAAGCAGATCGCCGAATATTTCAAGGCGTATGATTCACGGCTCGCCTTTGCCGGCTGGAATGAGATCAGCTGGGACTACACCGTCGAAAAGGAAATGGGGCAGGCATTCATCGACACCGTGCGTGCGACCGGCGGCAGCAATGCCTCCCGCCTGCTGATTGTGCCTGCAAACAACACGAATCTCGACGCGGCGCTCGCATCGGGCTTCCAGCTCCCGACCGACTCCGCCGACATGATGGCTGTCGAGATTCACTATTACTCGCCGCCTGAGTTCTCGATCCGCCCGGCAAACGCAAGCTGGGGTCAGACCGTCAACACATGGGGCAGCGCCTCCGAGATCAACGAGATGAAGAATGACGTCAACAAGCTGTATCAGGCATTTGCGTCGAAGGGCACGCCGGTCATCATCGGCGAGTGCGGCGTCCTCACCAACGAGCAGCGCGACAAGGCGTCCATTCGTGCGTGGATTCAGACTCTGTTCTCCGCGTCGCTCGGCTATGACGGCATCTGCCCGGTGCTGTGGGATTCCGGCGACTGCGGCGACATGCAGTATTTCGGCAGAGCCAAGCTCGCATGGAACGACCCCGAGCTCGAAACGGTTTTCAAGACCATGACCGGCACTGCCACCAACACGACCACGACCTACACCTTCGATATGAGCAAGCCCGAATACAGCGAGAACGAGGACGCGAATTTCCCGTATTATCTCGATCTGAAGCCGTTCAAGGGCGTTGCCGATATCATCGGCGTGATGATCAAGGGACACGGCACCGGCACGGGCTCTGACCCCTGCTTCGGCGTGACCGTTGCCTTCAACGGCTATTTCGGCGATGAGGAGCCCTACGAGACGCCGTCCGAATACAAGTGGATGTATCAGCAGATCTCCTACGGCATTGACGCGGAGAGCTATCAGTTCATGTTCGCCGAGGAGAACATCAGCTGGAACAAGCCGACCGGCGAAACCGATGCGGACGGCAATGATGTCACCGAGGCGACCGCCGCCGGCGTGTTCGATACCGACTGGCATCTCGCCTACGATTATCTGCAGCTCCAGAGCTGGTGGAACAACAACGCGAAGGATTACGCGCTCGATTCCGTCACGCTGATATTTGATGCACCGGTCGTGCTCGACAGCAACGGCGATATTGTTGTGACCACCGAGCCGGCGAAGGACACCACAACAACGACCACCACGACAACAACAACCGTCGAAACGACCACCTCCAAGCAGGAGGAGACCACCGGCGCGCCTGAGAAGATCCATCTCAAGGGCGACGTCGACTGCTCCGGCGAGGTCAATATCGCAGACGCGGTCATGCTCGCGCGCTTCAATGCTGAGGACAAGGAGATCGAGGTCAGCGCACAGGGCAAGGCAAACGCAGACTGCGACGGCGTCGAAGGTGTCGGTGCAGGCGATCTTTCCGCTCTGCTGGAATACCTTGCGGGTCTCGGCGAGCTGATCGCTTAATCGCATACTGTCTTTTCGGATCCCCTGCCGTGCTGCGGCAGGGGATTTCAGTTTGTCAGTCAAGAGATAACTTTGACGGAACAAAAACAGGGCTCCGCCTCCAAAACGACGCGCCGAAACGGGAATTATGAAAAAGCCCTGAAGATTCAGACAGCCCCTTGCCAAACCGCCGGAAATGTAGTATAATATAATAGAATATTTATGGTTTGCAGGAGGCGAATCAAACATGTGCGGATTTGTCGGTTTTACAAACCGGATCGGACAGGCGGAGACGGTGCTTTCGGAAATGATGGACCGCATCCGGCACCGCGGTCCCGATGCGGGCGGACAGTATATTGATGACGGGATCGCGCTCGGACACCGCCGGCTCTCGATCATTGATGTATCCGAGCAGGGCAATCAGCCGATCTTTAACGACGACCGTTCGCTGGTGCTGGTCTTCAACGGCGAGATCTACAACTACAGGGAGCTGCGCGAAAAGCTCCGCTCGCAGGGCTATGTGTTCCGTACCCAGACGGATTCCGAGGTGCTGATCCACGGCTATTCCGCCTACGGACCGGCGCTCTGCGGTCAGCTGCGGGGCATGTTCTCGTTCGTGATCTGGGATGTCAGGGCAAAGAAGCTCTTCGGCGCCCGCGATTACTTCGGCATCAAGCCGCTCTACTATGCGGAGATGAACGGCACGTTCATGTTCGGCAGCGAGATCAAGGCATTGCTCGCGCACCCGCATTTTGAGAAGAAGCTCAATACCGCGGCGCTCGAGCAGTATCTGACCTTCCAGTATTCCGCCTCGGAGGACTGCTTCTTCGAGGGCGTGAAAAAGCTCCCGCCCGCGCATTATTTCACCTACGAAAACGGCAAAATGACCGTCACGCGCTACTGGGACGTGCAGTTCAAGCCCGACGAGCAGCCGCTCCTCGGCGACTGGGTCCGCGTGATCTCCGAGACCTTTAAGGATTCCGTGCAGGCGCACAAGATCGCCGATGTCGAGGTCGGCAGCTTTCTGTCCTCCGGCGTCGATTCGAGCTATGTCGCCGCGGTCGCCAATGTCGACAAGACCTTCACGGTGGGCTTCGGCACCGACGAAAAATACAACGAGATCGGCTATGCAAAGAAATTCTCCCGGGCGATCGGCAAGGAAAACTACAGCCATGTGATCACGCAGCAGGAGTATTGGGATGCCCTGCCGACGATCCAGTATCACATGGACGAGCCGCTCGCCGATCCCTCCTGCATCGCGCTCTATTTTGTCTGCAAGCTGGCAGCGGAGCAGGTCAAGGTCGTGCTCTCGGGCGAGGGCGCCGACGAGCTCTTCGGCGGCTACAATGTCTACAGCGAGCCGAATGCGTCGAAATACGAAAAGCTGCCCTTCGGTCTGCGGCATGTGATCGCGAAGGCGGCGGGAAAGCTCCCGGCAAAGCGCGGCGTCAATTTCCTCGTGCGCAAGGGCACAAGGCTCGAGGAGCGCTTCATCGGCAATGCGTATATCTTCACGCCCGCAGAGCGCAAATCGCTGCTGAAGATCACGACCGATGCGCCCGACCCGACTGTGCTGACCAAGCCCTTCTACGACAAGGTCGCCGACGCCGACCCGGTCACGAAGATGCAGTATCTCGATATTCACATGTGGATGACCGGCGATATTCTGCTGAAAGCCGACAAAATGAGCATGGCGCACTCGCTCGAGCTGCGCGTGCCCTTCCTCGACAAAAAGGTGATGGAGGTCGCCGCGCAGATCCCGCACCGCTTCCGCGTGACGCACAGGGTCAAAACCGACGACGACACCCCGTACACGACCAAATATGCGATGCGCCTTGCGGCAAAGCGCGACACCCCGAAGGACACTGCCGCGACCTCGGCGAAGAAAAAGCTCGGCTTCCCGGTGCCGATCCGCGTCTGGCTCAGACAGGACGACTGCTACGAAACCGTCAAAACGGCGTTCACGTCGCCGGCTGCGGAGGAATTCTTCCGCACCGAGAAGCTCGTGAAGCTGCTGGACGACCACAAAAACGGCAAGACCGACAACTCCCGCCGCATATGGACGGTGTATATGTTCCTTGTCTGGTACAAGGTCTATTTTGAGGAGAATGCGGAGCGTTAAAACAGCGCAGAGGGAGGCGGCGCAATGGGCACACCGGACGGCATGGGATATCTCGCGCTGTTCTGCATCCTTGCGCCGATCGCGGCACTGCTGATTTTCTGGCTCTGCAGGGCTGTCGGCAGCCTGCGAAAAGGCGACCGCCGCGCCGCCCTGCGGTGCGGGATCGCGTTTGCGGCACTGTCCGCGCTGATTGCGGCATGCGGTATCGTCTTTTTACAGCTTTCATAATGATTCAAAACCTTGCCTGCGGTTTCCCGAAATACGGCGATTCCGCATGTAAAAACCGCCGGAGGTATATTATGAGCGACACAAAATACGCGCACCTGATCGACCTGAACGATTACCCTGTCGAATGGTGGAACAAGGTCATCACGCTGGGCGCGTCGATCTACGCGCACCCGCAGCGCTATGTGCAGGCATGTGCGGGCAAGATCATGGCGACGCTCTTCTATGAGCCGTCCACGCGCACGCAGATGAGCTTTCAGTCCGCGATGATCCGTCTGGGCGGCAGCATCATCGGCTTTGACAACCCGATGAGCAGCTCGGTCTCCAAGGGCGAGAACCTCAAGGACACGACGAAGGTCGTCAGCTCCTATTCCGATATTCTCATTATCCGCCACCCGATGGCAGGCAGTGCAAAGGCTGCCGCGCTGACCGCCGACTGCTGCGTCGTCAATGCCGGCGACGGCGGGCATCTGCACCCGACCCAGACGCTGACCGACATGCTGACGCTCCACATGGAAAAGGGGCGCCTCGACAACCTGACCGTCGGGCTCTGCGGCGATCTGCTCTACGGGCGCACAGTGCATTCGCTCTGCAAGGCGCTCTCACGCTACCCGAACAACCGCTTCGTGCTGATCTCCTCGCCCGAGCTGCGCCTGCCCGAATATATCCGCAAGCTGCTCAAGGATTCCGGCTGCGAATACCGCGAGGAGCCCTCGCTCGACAGGGCGATCGGCGACCTCGATGTGCTCTATATGACCCGCATTCAGCGCGAGCGCTTCCAGTCCGAGGCGGAATATCTCGCGCAGAAGGATATCTACCGCCTGACGCCCGAGAAGATGCTGCGTGCAAAGCCCGATCTGGCGGTGCTGCACCCGCTGCCGCGCGTCGACGAGATCGCCGTTCCGGTCGATGCCGACCCGCGTGCGCTGTATTTCAAGCAGGCACATTACGGCATGTATGTCCGCATGGCGCTGATCCTGCGGCTGCTCGAGGCGACCGAGCAGGTGCCGATCGTTCACGGCACCGAAAACGGCACGATGTGCTGCGTCAACCCCAAGTGCATCTGCGCGCAGGAAAAATATCTCCCGCAGCGGTTCTTTGCGCAGGGCGACCACACGGTCTGCGATTTCTGCGAGGAGCGCGCGCTGGAGCGGGCAATGCCGTGAAATGATTCAGGTAGGAGGTAGGAGGGAGCAGGTAGGAGGTCAAGTGCGGAGTGAGCAGTGAGGAGAGAGGAGTTGTTCCGTCACTTCCCGTTTCTGCATCTGAAACAGAGCTTGGGGCGCAAGCCCATTCAAAATTTGTCTGCATCAACAGACACCGCACCTCCTACCACCTACCTCCTACCTCCTCACTGATAACGTGCGTGACATTATGAAAGGGTGATTCCCATGCGCACCAAGCAGATCTGCCCGCACTGCGGCGCGGTGCTGCCGGAAAAGGGTCCCGCGGAATTTCCGAAGCGCCGCAGAGATCCTGTGCCGTGGGCTTGGCAGTGCCCGGACTGCAGAGGCTTTCTCACTCCGGCCGACAGAGAAGCGGCAGCTAACCGGACAGGCGTCATTTCCGCCTTGCTGGTGATCGTGCTCGCGTCGGGCGGTCTGGTTCTGCCCGCTCTGCTTCCCAGTTTATTCGGGCGGGGGAAACCCGGGACGCTGCTGTATTATCTGCTTGCGGTGATTCTTTGCCTGCTTTCCGGGATTGCCCGTCGGAAGGACCGGCGCGGCGCAAAGCATCAGATATGGCGCGCATTGCTCGCGTCCGATGTGCCGCCCTATTTCTATGATCTGCAGCGCAGACCGACCCACACCGCGCATTTCCGCGCCGATGCACCGCTGTTTGAGCAGGATATTCTGCAGGTGCAGGGCACAGAGACCTATCTTCTGCTCCGGCGCATCACGGGGGATACCGTTGAATTCTGCACGGTGCCCTATGAGGAGGAGCCCGATTTGCCGGAAACGCTCATTCTGAACGACGGCGCGGACCGGATTGCGGAGCTCACAGACATTCAGGCATTCAGCGGCATGCAGCAGCCCTGACAGGAGGAACCAACCATGTTTGACGCAGAACAGTATATTGCAGAATACCAGTCCTTTCCGCACGGCGCGGCACGTCTGCGCGCGATGAAAAAGGCGATTCAGGCAGCCGACGGGGCAAAGTGCACCGAGTGGTCATTCCTCCTCCGGCACCGCTATATCAACGAATCGGTGTTTGAGAGCGACGACGTTGACGCGATGGTCATTTTCCCGGAGATGCTCGCGCTCTATGACAGCAGCGAGGAGCTGCAGGCGGACGAGGAGAACACCCGCCACCTGATGTGGTCGTTCAAGTACATTCTCGAGAATGCGACCGGCTTCACGCATATCCCGCTGGCGCAGATCGAGTCGCTCTATGCCGAATTCAAAAAGCGCCTGACGCAGTACGGCTATTCGCTCCGCGTGTATTACTATATGCGCGAGAATTTCTCGCTGAGCACCGATATCCCGCTGCCGCCCGAGGAGGTCGGGCAGTATCAGCAGTTCCCGCCCGACGACCTCAAGGACTGCGCCGCCTGCGAAGCCTCCCACGCCGTTCGCTGGGCACTGCGGAGCGGCGACCGCGCCGAGGCGGAGCGGCTGAGCCGACCGATCTTCTCCGGCGAGATCCACTGCACCGAGGTCCCCGAATCGACCTATAACGGCTGGATCCTCTACGATCTGCAGCAGGGCGACTACGCCCATGCGCGCATGCTCGCAAGGCGGCTCTATCCGATGATCCGCCGCCGCATGGACCTGCTCGACGAAAGCGGCACGCTGCTCAGCCTCTATTCGGTGATCGACCGCCGCGTCGGGCTGACGGTCTTCCGCAATGAGCTGCAGAATTACCTCAACTGCCGCAATCACCGCACAAAGCTCGATTTCGCGGTCGGCGCCTATCACCTCTTCCGCGAGATGAAACCTGATGAGCTGAGCGTCATTCTGCCGGCGGAATTCCCGCTCTTTCAGCCCGATCATCACTATCAGACCGCGGCACTCCGCGACTATTTCTACAATGAGGCAAAGCCGATCGCAGACGCCCTTGACGCGCGCAACGGCAACACCGCCCGCTGCGATGCGCTCGAGGCGGTCTATCCCGCATACGACGAGGAGGCGGTCGATCTGCTGCACTGCACGGTCGAGCCCGACCCCTCCGCGCTGGCTGCGGTCTGTCAGACGCTGCCCGACGCCCTCACGGTCGAGACGGTGAAGGAGCGGCTCGCACAGACCGGACGCTTCTCCGCAGAGCTCTCGCACGCCGATGCCGAGCAGGGCTTGCTCGCCTTCCAGATCACCGACAACGACAGCGAAAACGCTGGGAACGTCTGGCAGGTGTTCCTTGCGGTGCAGCCGGTGCCCCCGCTCGACGACTTCCGCCCGGCGGCGCCCGTTCCGTCGTCGCTGCGCGATGCGGTCGAAAAGGCGGAGGCTGCCGTCATCTGCGTGATGCCGTTTGACGATGCGCGCCCCGACCGCGCCCTGCATGTCCAGCTGACGCTGCTGCACACGCTCTTCCCCGAGGCGCTCGCCTATCTCGACCTTACCCGCCTGAAGGTCCTGCCCGCGGGATGGGTCAGGCTCACCGCGGAGAGCGCCGTCGCGCCGCAGGTCGATTATCTCTACACGCTCCGGCTCTCCGGCGACGCGGAGCACGAGCAGATCTGGATGACGACGCAGGGCTTGAGCTGCTGCGGTCTGCGCGAGCTGGAGATCTGGGATGCGACCAAGGAAAACTACCGGCAGTACGCGGATTTCCTGTGCTTTGCCGCCGAGCGCATTCTGCTGCGCGGCACGATGGACGACGCCGGTATGCCCTTCACGGTCGTGCGGCGTGCCGACGGGGAGCCGGTCGTCTGCACATGGCTGCCCGCTTCGGAGGCGGCTGCCGATTATCCCGATTCCGACCCCGGCGCAGACGTCATTCGCCGCGACATGCTCGGCGACAGCTACGGTGAGCGCGCAGGTGCGGCGGTGCTGTATCTCTATGGCGGCACAGCGGCGGACGGCACGGAGCAGCACAGCCGGCTGCGCTTTTCCGCCGAGGATTTTGAATCGCTGCGCTACGGCACGTTCATCGCGACCGGGCGCAAGACCGCCGCACTCGCAAAGGAGCGGTTCGGGCTCTTCTGCAAAGCGCTTGCGGCGTCCGAGGAGCCCGTATACGCCTGCATTCAGCTGCCTGGCGACGATGAGGAGGAGGTCTGGCTCGCGGTCGATGCCGCCGACAGCACGCAGATCACCGGCAAATTCGCCGAGGAATGCAGCGTCGGCGGGGAGGGCAAGCCCTATACCGCGTCGCCCGACATGCTGACGGATTTCACGCTCCGGCTGCAGGGGGTCGCGATCCGCCCGGACACCGCATTTCTCATCCCGGAGCTGCTCGAAGAATAGCCCGGAGCCCGGGCAGTCAAGTCCCTCCGGATACATTTTCGCGGAGCCACCCAATTTCATACCATACACGGCGCTGACGCGCCTTCCTGAGACGCGATACGCCCAACCTTCGGCGTTCAACATAAGAATCAAAAAATCATAGCGGTGTCTGCATAAAACACCGCTATGATTCTTTTTTGTGCCTACAGGATCAGGCAGATCAGACCGCTGCAGCCCTCGTTGATGACGCGCTCGAGCGTTTCCTGCAATTTCAGCCGCGCCTCGGCGGGCATCTTCGCGAGCTTTGCGTGCAGACCCTCGTTGACCAGCGCATGCAGCGATTTGCCGAAGATGTTGGATTCCCAGATCTGCGCGGGGTTCTCCTCAAATTCGCGCAGCAGATAGAGCACAAGCTCCTCGCTCTGCTTCTCGCTGCCGACGATCGGGCTCACGGTCGTGCGGATGCCCGCGCGCATGATGTGCAGCGACGGCGCCGAGGCGCGCAGCCGCACGCCGTAGCGACCGCCCTGCCGGATCATTTCGGGCTCCTCCAGCGTCAGCTCGTCAGCCTGCGGCATGATGATGCCGTAGCCGGTCGCCTCCGCCTCGTCGAGCGCGGGCTTGATGCGCTCGTATTCCTTTTTGATGCGGGAGAGCTCCAGCAGCATCGGGAACAGTTCGTTCTCGCTGCGAATCTCAATGCCCGTTTCCTCGCCGAGCACGCGATAGAACAGCGCCGGATCGAGTGTCACCCGCAGCACCGCATTGCCGGTGCCGAGCGCGATCCCGCGCACTGCTGCCTCGCGGATATATGCGCAGTCACTGAGCAGCTGCGGCATCGCCCGGACGTCGCGCATGGTCGTGCAGCCGAGCGCCGCTGTCCGCACCGCATCGAAAACCGCGCGCTTGAGCCAGTGTCCCTGCTCCAGCGCCGGCAGCCAGCCCGCCGTTTCCAGATCGATCTCGCGCACTGGAAACATATCGAGCAGCCTTGTCAGCATCTCGCGGATGGTCTCCTCGTCGAGCTGCAGACAGTTGACCGCGAGCACCGGTGCGCCGTACTGCGCCTCCAGCTCTGCGGCGAGCGCCTGCGCCTCGGGATGCTCGGGATTGACGCAGTTGAGCAGCACGACAAAGGGCTTCCCCAGTGCCTGCAGCTCGGTGATGACGCGCTCCTCCGCGGCGGCGTACTCCGCGCGCGGGATATCGGTGACGGAGCCGTCGGTCGTGACGACCAGCCCGACGGTCGCGTGCTCGGTGATAACCTTTTCCGTGCCGATCTCCGCCGCCATATTGAACGGGACCGCCTCGTCGAACCACGGCGTCTTGACCATGCGCGGCGCTTCCTCCTCAATATAGCCCAGCGCACTCGGGACGATGTAGCCGACACAGTCGATCATGCGGACAGAGCACTGCGCGCCCTCGGGGAGCCGGATTGCGACTGCCTGCTCGGGTACGAATTTCGGCTCGGTCGTCATGATCGTCTTGCCGCCCGCGGACTGCGGCAGCTCGTCGGTGGCGCGGTCGCGTCCCGCACCGTCGGGAATATTCGGGATGACGAGCGTCTCCATGAAGCGCTTGATCAGCGTGGATTTGCCGGTCCGCACCGGACCCACGACACCGATGTAGATATCGCCGCCCGTGCGCGCTGCGATATCGCTGTAAATATCATTCATTGCATTGCCCCCAGTCATGCGATTTGCCGTTGATGAATCATTTTACTGAACCTTCGGGATCAGGAGCATCTGCGGGGCGGTGAGCAGGTCGCCGGGAAGGTCGTTCTCCGCGCGGATCGCCTCGACCGGGGTGCCGCAGCGCTTTGCGATATCCCAGAGCGCCTCGTTCGCCTGCCCGAAATAGAGCCGCAGTGCAAAATCCTCGCCCGGCTGGGTGTCCGCGTCGTCATCCGGCTCGATGCCGGTCAGCAGCGGGACGCGCGCAAGCCCGGCGCTCTGTCCTTCGAGCACGAGCTCCGCCTGCACGGTCACCGATTCCGGACCCGTCAGCGTGTAGGTGCACGCACCGGCGGTCAGCGACGGGAGCACCTGCTCCGGCGAGAGCTCCGGCAGTGTCCACGAAAAGGGCTCTGCCTGCTCGATGACCAGCGGCGCGCCCTGCTCATCGGCTGCCATGACGCAGCACTGCAGGCGTCCTGAAAGCAGCGTTCCGCCCTCCGGGGCAGGCTCTGCGGTGACCTCCTGCGGCGTGCACCATGCCGCCCAGACCTTCGTGAGCACGGTGCCGGGCTTTGTCAGCACGCGCTGAAGCTGCGCCGATTCGTGCAGCTCCTCCGGCATCGTCAGCATGTGCACCTGCTCGCGCCGGAGCCGGCACGCACAGGTCGTCGAATAGGCGTCGGTGAGGAATGCCGCTCTGCCCTCGGCGGCTGCCTCACAGAAGAGGTCGAGCTGCAGATCGCAGTGCAGCAGCCGGATATCGGCATTGGCATCCGATTCCGGCGTCAGCAGCAGCCCCGCGGGAACGGCGGTCACAGCGGCGGGCATGCCGTCGCGGAGCTCGCCCTGCTCGGCGATCTGGCTGACCGGCAGCACGGCGCGGACGGTCTCGGCGCCCGAATCGGCGGCATAGAGCAGCGTGATCTCTGCCTCGCCGCGGATCATCAGCTTGCCTGCGACGATGCGCGTCTCCGTGATGCGCACGTCGGTCTGCTCGCGCAGCACGGTCAGCAGCGCGGGCTGCGACTGCGGGATCTCGATATCGCCGGAGACGGTGCAGTGCTTTTCGGTGCGGTGCAGCTCGGCGAGATAGCGCATTTCCTCGGTGCGCGTCTGGATATGCGCGCCGGACGCCCCGCAGAGCACCTCGCACTTTTGCTCCGCGGTGATCCGCGCGGCAATGCGGATCGCGCCGCGGACGTCGATACGCCGCGGACTGACCGCGCGGCAGTTGATATAGCCGCAGGAGCTGTTGAGGCGGATGCAGGGCTCGGCGGCAAGGCTGCCGAAATCACCTGCGGGGACGCGGAACTGCTTTGCGTAGTCGAGCTGCTGGGTGACCGCCTGCACGGCGCGGCTGTCCTCGGCGCAGTAGAGCACGCGGATGCGCACGGAGATATTGCAGGTGAGCACGCCGTCGCGCAGGCTGCGGCTTGTGATGACCGGGTCGGCGGTCACATGCAGCAGGCGGAAGAAATCGGGACAGTAATCGGGGAGCACATAGTCGAGCTCGATGCTTTGCTCCTGCACCGCATCGAGCAGCGTGACCGGCTGACAGACCGTTTCACGGCGCAGGGTCCAATCGTTGGTTTGCATGATATTGCCTCCTTGACGCAGCGGGCAGCCAGTGCCGCGCATTTCTGGTAATACATATGCGGCGCATGCGGAAGATATGATTGGGAAATGAGAAATGAGGAGTGAGAAGTGAGGAGTGAGGAGTTGTTCCGTTGCTTCTGCTGATTGAAAGAAATATAGGGAGTATCGCGCCAAAAAAGGCGCTTTAGCGCCGTGTGTTGCGCAAAATTGGGAGGCTCCGCGAAACCTTACCCGGAGGGAAATGCCAGCGGGGGCTCCCCGCGCCCAGTGAAAGGCACAGCCGGACAAACGATAAAGAACAGGGAACATAAATTACCCCGCCGCTCAACGAAAGACACAGCAAAAACAACGATTCAGAACAGCAAACAAAAATCCCCCGCCATCATTCCGCATTCCGAATTCCGCATTCTGTTAAGCATCTGCTTTGGGTTTATTCGATTTGCACGAAACGGATTACACAGACTGCCCAAAAAACGGCAGAGCGCGAGTATTGCATTTTGTCTTTTTGCATGTTATAATAGAAAGTACAGAAGCAGCGGCGAAAAAACAGCCGCAGCAAGATGGTCATAAAAATGAATCAAACACAAACATCAGGGGGCAAACCATTATGAAGCGTACCAGAATTCTGCGCGGTCTGACCGTGCTCGCGGCAGCAGGCGTGCTCGCCGCATCCGTGCCGACGATGGCGCTGCACGGCGCAGCAGCCACCAAGGACATCTCCTCCACGATGAAGTGGGACGCGCTCCGCATCGGCGGCGGCGGCTTCGTCTCCGGCATCGTGACCGGCAAGAAGGCAATGTATGCCCGCACCGACGTCGGCGGCGCCTACAAGTACAACTACAGCACCGATCAATGGGAGCAGCTGCTCGGGTTCATCACCGACGCCGACAGAGGTCTGCTCTCGGTCGACGCAATGGCGATCGACCCGACCGATGACAACACCGTCTATTTCCTCTGCGGCTGTGCCTATTTCTCCTCCGAGAAGACCGTGATCTTCAAGACCACCGACGGCGGCAAGACCTTCACCGAGACCGACGTCACCGATATGATTCAGGTGCACGGAAACGGCAACGGCCGCCAGATGGGCGAATCCATCGCGATCGACCCCGACAACCCGAAAACAATCTACTGCGGCGGCGACGTCTACGCAGGCGACTCCTGCCTCATCAAATCCACCGACGGCGGCAAAACATGGAACACCGTCAAGAGCTACGGCGACCTCGGGCTCTACGGATATGAGATCAAGTGGCCGACATGGACAAGCAATATGCGCCATGCCCTGACCGACGGCGAGTATATGACGCAGAACGGCATCTCCAGCATCTATATCTGGGACGGCACCGTGTACGTCGGCTCGTCCTCGTCCGGCAAGTACAATGTCGTCAGCGCCAGCGTGAAGGACGACAAGTTCACCGACCTGAGCGGCAAGCTGGACGCGAAAAATATCCCCGGCAGAATCACCGGCGACGGACAGGGCAATCTGTACTTCGCGTTTCAGGGCGCGGTCTGCGTCGGAAACGGTGCAGCCTCGGGCAGTGTCAAGAAGCTCGACACCAAGACCGGCACGGTCACGGATATTTCCCCGCTGAAGCATCTGTTCATCAAGCCCTCCGGCGAATTCGCAAGCGCAGCCGAGGGCGGCTACAGCGGCGTCAGCGTTGACCCGACAAACCCCAAGCGCATGGTCTGCTCGACCTGCGGTCTCTTCTCGAATGCGCAGCTCTGGCAGGCGTGGGACGACGAGCACGGTCCGTGCTGGGGCGACAAATTCTTCAAATCCGAGGACGGCGGCGAAACATGGGTCGAGACCACGCCGGGCATTACGCCGGTCTGGGGTCAGCCGCCCATCGCGGAATATCTCGATGACGGCGGCTATGCGTGGATCCGTGACAAGGCGATCCACTGGGTCGGCGCTTACGTCATCGACCCGGTCAAGCCCGACCGCTCGCTTGCGACCTCCGGCAACGGTGTGTTCATGTGCAGCAACACATGGGCAGATGTGCCGCAGTTCAGCTTCCACCCGGACGGCATCGAGGAGGTTGTCGCGCTCGACTTTGTCTCGACGGCAGACGGGCTGGACCTCTCCGCCATCGGTGACTACGACGGCTTTGTGCACGAAGCGCCCGACAAGATCGGCTTGCAGTATCAGCCGAACATGGGCAGCACCAGCGCAATCGCCGTCTGCCCGCAGAATACCGACGTGTGGGCGCGCATTGCAGAGGGCGACAACGGCGCCGGCTATTACACGCTCGACCGCGGCAAGACATGGAAGGAATTTTCGCCGGCGGTCAAGGGCGGCAAGCTCGCGATCGCGGAAATCTCCTCCGGCAAATACCGCATCTTCAACACCGGCAAGGACGACGGCGGCGTCTCCTACAGCGACAACTGGGGCGGCTCGTGGTCCAAGTGCGACGGCATCCCCTCGCAGTACGGCTCCAAGCCGACAATGCTGCTGATCGAGCCGGATGACCCGAACACCGTCTACGCCTACGCGACCTATTTCAACTCCTCGTGGCACTATTCCAAGACCGAGCCGGATGCGACCGACGCGCAGTACAAGATCTGCGTGAGCACCGACGGCGGCAAGACCTTCACCAGCACCGATGTCTGCATGTACGATCAGTGCGACAGCGCAGGCAGAATCGGATACCTCGGCAAGGGCGAGCTGATGCTCGGCGGCGGCTGGTACGGCATGTATCACGCGACTGTCAGCGGCGGCAAGGTCACGGTCGAAAAGCTCGACAATGTCTTTTACTGCAAGACGCTCGGCTACGGCGCACCGGAGAAGAAGGGCGGCGTCAACACGATCTACTTCTACGGCAAGCCGCTCGAGACCGACCCCGAGGGCATCTACCGCTCGACCGATGCGGGCAAAACATGGGTCTGCATCAACACCGCACACCTCTACGGCGGCACCGGAAACGGCAATTACATCGTCGGCGACATGAACGAATTCGGCAAGGTCTATATGTCGACGGTCGGCTGCGGCATCGTCTACGGCGTGCTCTCCGACGGCACCGAGCCGCCTGTCACCGGCACGACAACGACCACGACCACGAAGCCGACGGACACCGAAATCCTCTGGGGCGATGCCGACTGCAACAAGCTGGTCAATATCTCCGACTGCGTGCTGCTCGCACGCTATCTCGCGGAGGACAAGGAGATCAGGGTCTCGGCAGAGGGCGTCCGCAATGCAAAGGTCATGGGCGCTGCCACACTGACGGTCGACGATCTGAACAAGATTCTGCAGTATCTCGCAAACCTCATCACAGAGGCGCAGCTCGCGCCGTAACGCACAACAAAAGCAGCGGACAGTCCGAAGTACGGGCTGTCCGCTCAGTTTGTCGGGGAAAAGTGGTATCTCCGATGGATTGATAATGGGGCTCTCGCACGCTGCGCTACACCCGCTTAAGGGCTGCCAGTCCTTAAGAATCCCGATATGGGGTTAGGGGCGGAGCGCCCACGGAAATCTGTCGGAGACACGGTATTCACGGCGCTGCGTCCTTCGTCACAAACACGGCAAAGGGCGGGCAGCCGGTGCGGTTCGGGAACTGGCACTGCAGCACGGTGTAATACCGGCTGTCGAGCGCCGCGAGATAATCAAGCAGGGCATCGCGCTCCGAAAATCCGTTTGCCCCGCCGTAATAGATGCAGAGCACCAGCACGCCGCCGGTTTTCAGCAGGCGCAGGCTCGCATTCAGCGCGGCAATGCTCGAATCGGCATGCGTGAAGATATCGTGACTGCCGCCGGGCAGCCAGCCGAAATTGAACACGATCGCAGAGACCGTGCCCGGCTCCGCGTATTTCTCCATATCTGCGTGACTTTCGCAGTGCAGCTCGGCGCTGAGCCCGTTTTCTGCGAGCAGCTGTTCCGTGCTCGCGATCGCGTCGGGCTGAATGTCGAACGCGATGACATGCCCGGTGTCGCCGGTGAGCGTGCAGAGCAGCCTCGTGTCATTGCCGCGCCCGCAGGTCGCGTCGATGCAGAGATCGCCCGGCTGCACATGCTCTCGCAGGCAGCGGTGCGCCAGATCGAGCACCTTCAGCTGTCGGACGGACGGTGTTTTCTCAGACATAAAAGACCTCCATATCGTCAAGGCGCAGGCACGCGAGCTTGCCGCCCGCCTCCTGAAATACGGCGCCGCAGTCGATGTTGATGTAGGTGTCGGTGATGAGCACCTCGGCTCTGCCGTGCAGCTGCGGATAGGTCAGCGTCGGTGTGTGCCCGAAGATCAGAATGCGGTCGTCAAAAAAGCGGTCGGTCTGCTGCGGGCGTGCGTTGAGCAGCGCATCCGCGGGATAGCTCTCCAGCGGCTTTTCGGGGTCAAAGCCCTCGATGCCGCTGTGCGTCAGCACAAATTTCCGCCCGTCCGGAACGGTCAGCTCCTCGAAGAGCCGGAATTCTGTCAGATAATCGCGCAGCTCGGCTCTGCGCTCGGGCGGAAGCGCGAGATACTGCTCAAGCGTGACGGCGCCGCCGTTTTCCATCCACGCGGAGAACACGGCGAGGCCCTCATCGGTGTAATAATCGGTCACATTGCCGACGGCGGCTTCGTCGGGCAGCCCGGTGATGCATTGCAGCATGACCGCCTCGTGATTGCCCAGCAGCGGGTATACGTTGATCCGGTCCATGCAGTCGAGCAGGAGCGGGATCGGCTGATCGCCGCGGTCGATGAAGTCGCCGAGGATATACAGGTCGTCATCCTCGGTAAAACGGATCTGTTCGCACATGCGCTGAAACAATGCGTGACAGCCGTGTATGTCGCTCATGACATAGATCATAACGGTCGTCCTCCTGTCTGCGGTGCTGAGTCGGGCACGGGGAATTCAGCCCAGATTGCCCGTGCGGAACATGAGCACAGAGAGTGCGGCGAGCGGTGCGGTCTCACAGCGGAGAATGCGGCTGCCGAGCCAGACCGGCACGCAGCCCTTTTCGCAGAGCATTTCGACCTCCTCGGGATCAAAGCCGCCCTCGCTGCCGATGAAGAGTGCATAGCTGTTCGCGTCTGCGGGCAGCGCGGAGAAGGAGACGCTGCCTGCGGTCTCGTTCTCGTAGAGTACGGCTGCGACCTCGGCGTCGGAGAGACGCGCGGCAGCCTGCGTGAGCGTATGCAGCGGTGCCACGGCGGGAATGATGCCGCGCCCGGACTGCTGTGCAGCCGCCTGTGCGATCTTCTGCAGGCGGGGGAGCTTCTTCTGAAAATCGCCCGCGGAGGGTCTGGCGATGCATCTGCGGGTCAGCACGGGAACGATCTCGGTGACGCCGAGCTCGACAGATTTCTGAATGATCTGCTCGAGCTTGTCCGCCTTCGGGAGCGCCTGAAAGAGGATGACGCGGCAGCCGGGTTCATTGCTGCACGGCACTGCCTCGAGGATCTCCAGCGAGACCGTTTCGGGGGTGACGGCGGAAATGCGGCAGTGATAGTCGGTGCCGCAGGAATTGACGGTGAGGGCCTCCTGCGGCTTCATCCGCAGAGAGAGCCCGATATGCCGGGCATTTGCATCGGTCAGGACGGGGTTGTCCGGGGAAAAGCTGTCATCAAAAAAACGCGGCATACGTTGGTCACTCCTTTCATCCCCCATATTATAGCATATAATCAACAAAATTGCAATCACCCGTTGTGCGCGGAGCAGCTGGATGCGGATCGCGGAAGGAAAGCGGGGATTTTCGTTCCCGGCGACCTGCTCCCCCGGCTCCCCGTCCGTCAAAAATCTTCCGGTCTCCCCATTGCGTTTTTCTGCAAAATATGCTATACTATATCTGTATGGGCATCTGATGCCGAGAAATACAGCAAAGGAGAATACAATGCAGCTTGATGAAAAAACGCTGGATACGCTCGCGTGGCTTTCCAGACTGGACATTCCCGAGGAGGAAACAGCGGCACTCTCCGAGAGCATTGCCGAAATGCTGACCTTCTTCCAGCAGCTCTCTGACCTTGATACCGAGGGCGTTGCGCCGACCGCGCATATCGCTCCGCTCCAGAATGTTCTGCGCGAGGATATCCCCGCCGCAGAGCGCCTCGACCGCGATACCCTGCTCTCGGGCACCGAATCCGAGGACGGGCTGATCACGCTGCCGAAGGTCATCGGCTGAAAGGAGCGCGGAGCATGGAATATACGAAAATGAACATTGCGGAGCTTTCGGCTCTGCTGCAAAAGCGCGAGGTCTCCGCACGGGAGCTCGCTCAGGACGCCCTGCGCGCAATCGCCGAAAAGGACGCCCGGATCGGCGCCTATCTGACCGTCGCGGAGGAGACCGCACTCGCACAGGCTGACGCCGCAGACGCCATGCTGAAAAACGGCGAGGGCGGCGCACTCACGGGCATCCCGTTTGCAATGAAGGACAACATCACCACCAAGGGCGTGCGCACGACCTGTGCCTCCAAAATGCTCGAACACTGGCTGCCGGTCTATGACGCATGCGTAACCGAGCGCCTCAAAGCGGCGGGCGCGGTCATGCTCGGCAAGACCAACATGGACGAATTTGCGATGGGCAGCTCCACGGAGAATTCTGCGCTGCAGGTCACGCGCAATCCCGCGGCGCCCGATCATGTGCCGGGCGGCTCCTCGGGCGGCTCTGCGGCGGCTGTCGCTGCGGACGAATGCGTGTTTGCGATCGGCTCGGACACCGGCGGCTCCATCCGTCAGCCCGCGTCGTTCTGCGGCGTGGTCGGCATGAAGCCCACCTACGGCACCGTGTCACGCTACGGGCTGGTCGCCTATGCGTCGAGCTTTGACCAGATCGGACCGCTGACGAAAACAGTCGCGGACAATGCGAAGGTTTTGGAGGCGATCTCCTGCCACGACCGCCGCGACTCGACCTCGCTGCCCGAATTTGACACGAAGTATTCCGCGCTGATCGGCAAGGACCTCACCGGAATGCGCATCGGTCTGCCGAAGGAATATTTCGGCGCGGGCATTCATCCGGACGTTGCGCGGCTCGTGAAAAACGCCGCAGATACGCTCGCAAAGCAGGGCGCAGAGATCGAGGAATGCTCGCTGCCCGCCGTCGGATACGCGCTGCCGGCATATTATGTGCTGTGCTGCGCCGAGGCGTCGTCGAATCTCGCACGCTTTGACGGCATCCGCTACGGCTTCCGCGCCGAGGGCATCGAAAATCTCGATCAGCTCTATCGCAAGACCCGCACGCAGGGCTTCGGCAGAGAGGTGCGCCGGCGCATTCTGCTGGGCAACTATGTGCTCTCCGCGGGCTATTACGACGCCTACTACAAGAAGGCGCAGCAGGCGCGCACGCTGCTGATCGGCGCCTTTAAGGAGCTCTTCGCAAAATACGATCTGCTGCTGACACCGGTCGCGCCGACGCCCGCCTATAAGATCGGCGAAAAATCCGCAGACCCGATGGAAATGGCGCTCGGCGATATCTGCACAGTGCCGGTCAACCTCGGCGGTCTGCCCGCGATCTCCGTTCCGTGCGGAACATCCGCGCAGAACGGCGCAGAGCTGCCCGTCGGCTTCCAGCTCATCGGTCCGGCGTTCTCCGAGGCGAAGATCTATCAGGCAGCGGCGGCGTATGAAAGCGCACAATAACCGCATCTTATGACAGGGCGGTGAGAATATGGCGATCAGCCCGAAGGGAAAGCGGAAAATCACCGTGAACGGCAGGCTGTATTACTGGTTTGTCGCGCCGTATTACGAGGACCCCGACCTGACCGGCGGCATGCTCCGGCTGCATATCGTCTCTGCGGACGGCGAACGCGCACTGATCGTACCGCTGGATTCCTGCGTCCGCCCGGATGCGCGGTATTTGACAAAATCGCCGGTGCCGATCCCCGATGCCGTCACGCCCGAAGTCGTGCGGCGCGTGATCGAGGCGTATTACGCAAGCAAGGAGTGAGCTGCCGTGTCATGGCTGAAATGCAAATGCGGGCATACGTTTCACGATAACTCCGACGGGCACTACTTGAAAGCACACCTGATCACCGACAAGGACTGGTTTCCGCTGCTGGATATGGCGGACAGTCTGATCGAATCGCCCGACCCCGACCGCGCAACGCTCTGCATGACCCTGCGGCACAATCTCGCCGGAAAACAGGGCTGCGTGCAGCACAGAGTTCTGTATCTGTGCCCCGAATGCGGCAGGGTTTATATTGAGGACCCGGACGGCGCGTTCATCTGCTTTGCACCTGAGAATTCCGACAGCGATAAAATGCTTTTTAACCAAAAGGGAACAGGCGAAGTGCTGCCGATCGGGCGCACCTGCCCGGAAAACCCTGCTGACAAATAAACCCTTTTTTGCGCTGCACTGCCGACCCCGAAGAAAACCGAACAGAAATCGGTACGTTCAACAGACCGTTTGAACGCTGAACGCTTATCACATGCTCTCTGTGGCTTGCGCTGTGGGTGCGGATGATTCCGCATTCCGCATTCCGCATTCCGCATTGAAAAGAGCAGCAAGGAGTTAGATTATGGCAAAATACGAATCCGTGATCGGATTGGAGGTGCACATCGAGCTGCGCACCAAAACAAAAATCTTCTGCGACTGCCCCGCAGATCACGGCGGCGACCCGAACACCCGCTGCTGTCCGGTCTGCATGGGCATGCCGGGCACACTGCCCGTGCTCAATAAGGAGGTCGTGAATTTCGCGGTGCGCGCGGGCATGATGCTGGGCTGCGAGATCGCACACTTCTCCAAAATGGACCGCAAAAACTACTTCTACCCTGATCTGCCGAAGGCATATCAGATCTCACAGCTCGACCACCCGCTCTGCGAGCACGGCTATGTCGATATCGAGGTCAACGGCGAAAAATCGCGCATCGGCATCACGCGCATCCACATTGAGGAGGACGCGGGCAAGCTGGTGCACACCGAGAGCGGCTCCGGCGCCGACTGCAACCGCTGCGGCGTCCCGCTGATCGAGATCGTTTCCGAGCCCGATATCCGCACGGCGGCACAGGCAAAGGCATATCTCGAGCGGCTGCGCGAGCTCGTGCGCTGGTGCGGCGTCTCCGACTGCCAGATGGAGCTCGGCTCGATGCGCTGCGACGTCAACCTCTCGGTGCGTCCCGTCGGCGACCCGAACCTCTACACGCGCGCGGAGATCAAGAACCTCAACAGCCTCAAGAGCGTCGTCGGGGCGATCAACGCCGAAAAGGCACGCCAGATCGACGAAACACAGGCTGGTCATACGCTTTTGCAGGAGACCCGCCGCTACGACCCCGAGAAGGACAAGACCTACACGATGCGCGTCAAGGAAAATGCGAACGACTACCGCTATTTCCCGGACCCTGACCTTGTGCCGATCATTCTGACGGACGAGGATCATGCACGGCTGCGCGCCATGCTGCCCGATCTGCCCGAGGAGCGCCTTGCGAAATACACCGGTGAATTCGGTCTGCCGGCAGCCACCGCACAGACGCTCTGCGACAATCCGGCGCTTGCAAATCTCTTCTCGGCGGCGGCAGAATCGGTGAAGCAGAAAAAGCTGCTTGCCAACCTCATGCTCGCCGACGCAAGGGCAGCGGAGATTCCCGCGGAGGTTTGGGCAGTGCTTGCAAATCTGGTCGATTCCGGCAAGATCAGCCGCTCCGCGCCCGAAAAGCTGCTCGCAGCCTATCGCGAGACCGGCAGGGAGATTCCGGCGCTGGTGCAGGAGCTCGGGCTCGAGCAGGTGCAGGATACCGGGCTGCTGGAATCGGTCGCCGATGAGGTCATCGCGGCAAACCCGAAGGCAGTCGCGGATTACAAGGCAGGCAAGGAGGCCGCGATCAAGGCGCTGATGGGACAGATCATGAAGCGCATGAAGGGTTCGGCAAACCCGCAGGAGGCAACACAGATTCTGAAAGAGAAGCTCGCGAAGCTGTGATCTGAAACCGCGGGCGTCTGTGCATATTTGCGGGGGCGTTGCCCCAAGACACCCTTTTTCGACAAACTGACAGCCGGTATCCCGTCGCGGGGTACCGGCTGTTTTCCTGTCTCAGAATACTGCTTCGGACTCTTCGTCGTCAAAGAGCGGTGCGATCTCCTTGCTCATCGCATATTCGACCATATCGAACGAATAATTGAGCGGCGAGTTGTTGTTCAGTGCGTCGATGACATCCTGACAGTCGTTCTTGTTCAGGAAGTTGATCGCACGCTGGACCTTGCGGCTGTCGCCGTTTGCGTTCTGCAGCGCGATCAGGATGAACGGCACTGCGCAGCGCTTGGTCGTCGTATCGTCGACCTTGTGCGGGGCGTCCTCGACGGAGGTGCGCGCACAGCTGCTGTCGAAGATCATGCCCGCCATGCGGTAATAGAAATTGTCGTCCTTCGGGTTGAGGCGGATGCAGTCCTCCATCGCCTCATACGCCTTGTCGTAGCGGTCGATCGTGAGGAAATACTGATATGCCATCTGGTAGTTGTCCTCCATCTGCGGACCGAGCCTCAGCAGCTTCTTGCAAGCCTCCTTCGCCGGCTCAAGATGCTCCAGATTCAGGTGCGCGCGGAGCACATTCCGCTGGATCAGGCAGCGCATTTTGACGGTCTGATACTCCTCGAAGAGCAGCGGCGCGAGCTTCAGAATTTCGTCGTACATCTTCAGCTTCAGATACACATTGAAGAAGGATGCCAGCGTCGTGTAGTTGACATGCTTGGTCGAGAGCTCGTATTTGCCGTTTTTGCGGCTGACGCCGACCATGTCATTCGCCAGAACGACCGCCTTGTCGCGGGTCTTCGGCATCTTGCTGAGCTCCTCCGCAAGGAAGGTGTTGAGCTCCTCGTTTTCGGGGTACTGCTTGGTCGCGTATTCGAGGAAGACGCGCGTCAGCGCCGGTGCGCCGAAGCGGTCGCAGAGGAAGAACACATTTCTGCAGTCGATCTCATCGAGGAATCCGCGGTCGAGCACATCGGTCAGGAATTTGCCGAATTCCTCGATATTGCCCGCGCGCTGGAGCTCCTGAAGCCGCTGAACGGCAGTATCGCTGTAATAGATGCGGTCGTTGATCGCCGCCATGATGGAGGCGCCGTAGCTGTCCTCGGCTTCCGCCTTCTTTTCGCCCAGACCCGCGTGTGCAATGCGGTCGCGGAGCTGTGCGTTCTCCGCCTCGAGCTGATGGATGCGTTCGCCCAGATCGTCTGCGGAGGTCTCGGTCAGCGAGATCAGGCGGTCGGGGAACTGCTTGAAGCAGGAGTGCACCGGAGAATCCAGCACGCCCGCATTCTGCTCGCGGTATTCGATCAGCTTGATCAGCTCGGCGATGATCTTGTCCTCGCCCTCGTTGGAGAGCCAGTCGGGATCGTAGAACAGCATGCTCAGGTGCTTGATGTCAAACGGCGGGTTGTCCTGATAGGTATTCTCGCACATGAGGATGGTTCCGGAACGGCTGAGGCTGTGGCGGATGCCGAGCTCATAGGCGACATTCCAGTTCCACCCGGAGAGGTCCGCGATCGCGATATCCGCTTCTGCGATATTCTGGATCACCTGCTCCATGATGACGCCGCCGGCGGGGCTGAAATCCTGACGGATGCACTCATAGCCCTTGTCCTTGAGCGTGTGCTCGATGATGATGGAATACAGACGGTTGAACCGCTTGTCATACGGCATGATGACAAATGCTTTTTTCGCCATAATACGACCCCCGTTTTTTCAGATTCAGCATTCTCTGCTGTCTGTATTGTACCATAATTCCACCGCCGTTGTCAAGCGCGCGCGGAGGCTCCCAATTTGCGAAAGATCACGGCGCTAAAGCGCCTTCTTGGGGGGCAATGCTCCCCATATTGTGCCCTGCTGTTAAAAGGCGAAGCATTTCAAATCCATCCGCGAAGCGGATACCGCCATTATTCTTTATTCTCTATTCTTTATTCTTTCTTCTTTTTTACCACTGGGAGCATTGACCCCCAAGAAGGCGCGCCAGCGCCGTGCAGTGACGTTTCATGGGAGAAGATGCCAAACGGCTCGCGAAGCCAAAACGCCCGCGGGGGCTGCCCCGCCGCGCCAGCGCCGTGTATGGTGTGAAACTGGGAGGCTCCGCGAAAATGCACCCGGAGGGAAATGCCAGCCCGGGCTCCGGGCTATTGCGCCGAGATGGCAAGCAAGCGGACCGGGTCGGGGACCGGCAGACCGAGCTCGGCAAGCGCGGCGGGCAGCAGCAGCACGGAGAGCGCCGTCAGCAGCGCCGCCTGCGGATTCTTCGAGAAGCGGCTGATCAGCAGCACAGCAAGAGCAGCCGCAAGCGTCACCAGCCAGCGCAGCAGATACAGCCCCGCCGCCGCCGTGCGCAGCGAGCAGTGCACCGGCACAAACCGCAGAAGATCGACCGAATGCATCGGCGCCTCAGGCAGCACGAGCATCCCCGTTTTCTGCAGCGCGGCAAAATAGACCGCGTGAAAGCCTGCCGCGGTGATCAGCACGAGCAGCGCCGTCCAGAGGAGCTTGCAGCGCAGCAGCCCGCCCCGTCCGTGCCTTGTGCTGCGCAGAAGCGGTCCTGCCCCGCTGCGGTTTTCATACGCCATGACCGGCGCAAACAAAAATACGGTCACGATCAGCAGCGCCATGCAGCAGCGCCGCACCTGCGCAGTCTCGGTAAAGAGCGTCTGCCAGCCGTTCTGCCGCACGAGCCATGCGTCATAGCCTGTTTCCGCCGTGTATGCCGTCAGCGCGTCCATGCGGTCTGCAAATGCCCGGTACAGATCGAGCCATTCCTGCAGATTTGCGATCTCGTCGCGGATCGCCTGAATCCAGTCCAGCGGCGGGTCGGGGGAATCCATCAGCCGCTCGATCTTTTTCTCGCGCTCGTCGATCTCGCCTTCATACCACGCGATCTGCGTCTGACAGTCTGCGCGTTTTTCCTCCGTGATCTCGCCCTCGAATCTGTTGTAGAGCTGCTCGATGCGGTAGTTGAGCGGCAGCTGCACGTCGACGGTGCGGACAAGGCTGACACACCAGATTCCGGCAGCGGCGAGCACGAGAACCCCGCCCTCGGAGATGAGGATCTTGCGCCCCTCATAGCCGAAGCGCGAGAGCCTTTGCAGATGCCTGCTGCGAAATTTCGCGATGCGGTCAGTGACCGCAGCCGCGCCCGCACCGAGCGTCATCGGGCGGCAAATGCCGATCAGCACAATGAGCAGCACCGTGCAGAGCAAGCCGAACACCGTCCCCGCCGTGATCATGCCGGGAAGAAAGCCCCGCGGCGACCCGAAGATATTGAGGTTCGCGTATCGCAGGAAGAAGGTCTCGGGCGAGAGCATCGCAAAGAGATTGCAGAATTTGAGCGGGTTGCGCGTGGAGGTCGGCAAAATCAGCCGCCAGAACAGAAACTGTGCGCCGAGCAGCACACCGGAGCCGATCGCTGCGGGCAGCGTGTGCAGCATCCCCCAGATCAGCCAGACCGCCGCCGAGATCAGCCAGACCGCGCACGCCTTCAGGATCGCGGTGCGCAGCAGATAGCCGCCGACCGTGACGCGGTATGCGCAGAGCTGAAAATCGGGCGACGACTGGATCGTGCGCGCATAGCCCGGGTCGCCGAAAAAGCCGTGCGCGAAAACCAGATCGCTGCCATAGAGCACCGCGACCGAGATCGCAGAGAGCAGCGCGAGCGCCGCCATGCGCCAGAGCGTCAGCGGGACGCGCCCCTTTTTCGCGGTGCGCAGCATGGCGGTGATCTCCGTGCGCCGCTCTGCCGCGAAGGAGACCGCCAGCAGCATCGGTGCGATCAGCAGCAGATAGTCGGTGATGTGAAAATCACAGAGCGCGCGCAGACCGCGGTTTTCGCCGGCTGTGACGACGGTCCCTGCAAGCCTTGCGTAATCGGCACGGGTGCGCTGCAGATTGCGCGTCACAAAATCGGTCGCGGGACGGAGCGTGCCGAGCAGCGCCTGCTCGTCCGACTGCGCGCTGACCCGTTCGAGATAGTCCGCATAGCCGCCGTTCAGATAGGTCTCGTATGCAGCCTGCTCCTGCTCGGTGACCTCCGGCACGGTGCGGCAGTAGCCCGCAAACAGCGCGAGATTGACCGCCGCGATCAGCAGCAGGATCAGCCATCTGCGCAGGTCGAAGAAGATACGCCGCAGCTCATACATCCTGCATTCCTCCCGTCATCAGCCGGAAGACGTCCTCCAGCCCGATCTCCGTGACCGGCGTGCAGCCCTCCGGCAGCGGGTCGGCGGCAATGCGCAGCACAAAGCTGTCTCCGCGGACGGTCAGCTCGCCGCGGGGGTGCTCTGCCTGCAATGCCTTGATTTCCTCATAGCTGCCGCGGTATTCGCCGATTCTGCCCGCAGCCTGTCTGCGGAGCGCCTCGGGGGTATCGCACGCCTGACATTTCCCGCGGTGCAGCAGCATGACCTGTCCCGCGATGCTCTCGATATCGCTGACGACATGGGTCGCGAGCAGCACAATGCGCTCCTGTGCGAGCTCCGCAATGTAATTGCGCAGACGGATGCGCTCGTCGGGGTCGAGCCCGGCGGTCGGCTCGTCGAGGATCAGCACCTCGGGACGCCCCAGCAGCGATGCCGCCAGCAGCGCGCGCTGCCGCATCCCGCCCGAGAAGGTCCCGAGCCTGCGGTGCGCGTCCGCGGTGAGATTGACCAGCGCGAGCAGCTCCTCGGTCTGCGCCTTCGCGTCCCGGCGCTTCATGCCCTTCAAGGCGCTCATGTAATAGAGAAACTCCTTCGCGGAAAAATCGTCGTAGACCGACTGCAGCTGCGGGGTGTAGCCCACACAGCCGCGCCATTTCGCACCGAGCTTTAAGATGTCGGTGCCGTCGTAGCGGATCTCGCCAGCGGTGCGCCTGAGATTGTCGGTCATCAGCTTCATCAGCGTCGATTTGCCCGCGCCGTTTGCGCCGAGCAGCCCGGTCACGCCCGGCGACAGCGTGACCGTGACCGCATCGAGCGCTTTGTGCGCGCCGTATTGCTTTGTCAGGTTGATGAGTTCGAGTTTGTGCATATCCATCCTCCGTCCGTACTGTCGTGCTCATTCCTTCGGCTTTGTCTGTAAAAATTCGGTGAAGCCGGCATTCCCGCTGATATAGTCCGCCAGCGGCACGGCGCGGAAGCTCCAGTCAACATTGCCGGGATTCTTCACATACGCACAGGCGCAGTAGAGCATGCCGTTGATGCACGCACAGCCGTAGCGCTTTGCGTAATTCTCGCTGCGATCGCCCTCCAGAAAGCGCTCTGTTTTCAGCACATTGCCCTGCATATCGCAGACGGTGAGCTCTGCGGCTTCGCGCTCAATGAACAGGTATTCGCCGTCTGTGCTGTAGCGGTCGCCGCGCGGCACGCTGACAACGGTTTCCTCGCCGTTTTCCGTGCAGTGCATCGCATAGCTGTCCGGCGTGTCGCTGCCCGTGCGCGTGACCCAGAGGATTTTTCCGCCCGCTGTCATGAACATGCTCGGCGCAAGCGGCACACAGTTCATCCGTGTCATGACGCCGGTCCGCGCGTCGATCTGCCAGATGCCCTCAGCCAGACCGTTTTCGGGCTTTGCCGGGTCGTCGCTGTAGCTTCTGTACACATACACATAGTCGCCGTCCGCCTGCAGATTGGTGAAATCCGGGGATTTGCGGCTGAGACCGTTCACGATCTCGGTCAGCGTTTCGCTCTTCAGGTCAAAGTGCCAGACCCCGTAATGCTGCTCCTTGTAGCCCTCCAGCAGCGTCGGGTCCTGCTGCAGCTTTTCATCCGACCAGCGCGGGTCCTCCCCGAAGGATACGAACATCGTGCCGGTGACCCAGAGTGCGCCGCGGTAGGCGATCAGCTCGCATTCGCCGAGCGAATCGCCCTCCCAGAGCACGGCGATCTCGTCCATGCCGGTGCCGTCGGGCTGAATGCGCAGCAGCACGGCATCGACCGGACGCAGCGAATCGCTGCTGTGCGTGAACTTGTTCGCAGTCGCATAGAGCATCCCGTCATACCAGATCAGATTGGTGAACTCGTAGTCGCTGTTGGTCGCCGGGCAGTAGTCGCTGCCGTCGTGCAGGCACTCGGGCTTTGCGCAGAGATAGAGCGCCTTCCCGGTCGCAGCGTCGGTGTAGCAGATTCCGCTGTGCTCGCTGTCCTCCGAGGGCGTGCCGATGAAATATCTGCCCTTATCCGAAAGGGTCAGCTGCATATTCGATTCGTAGACCTTGTTATAAGCGATCGCATCCAGACCCGGCAGGCGCGCCGCGTTGATCGCCGCCCATGTCACATCCTGCGTGCTCGGCTCAGCGGGCTGCTTTGTCAGCTTCGCATGAAATTTGACCGTTTCCGGCGAGTTCCCGACATAGCCGGACCCGTGCGGATTCGGCGAAACATCCGGCTTTCCGCCGCTGTTCAGTTTCCAAATCATTGCCGTGCCGCCCGCGATCACGCCGACACACAGCGCCGCCGCGGCTGCAATTTTCGTCACCTTTTTCACGATCACACCCCGTTTCGTTTTGTCGGTCGTTCTGCCCGCCGTCACGCGGTAGGCTTCATCCAGATATTTCCGGTCGATCTGCGGCATCATCCGCAGGAATTGTTTGACGCTCACAGCCAACCCTCCTTTTTCAGAAACCGGCGCAGCTTCGATTCCGTACGCCT
>JAEELE010000095.1 GCA_016288755.1 Oscillospiraceae bacterium | reverse complement strand
TTCCTATGCCGCAGAGCTGAACGCAAATCAGCACGCGGAGATCATGCCGGCAGTGCTGTTTGCCGAGCAGCAGCAGATCTATGACAGTCTCCCCGTCACTCCGGCGGAAGCGCACAGCGGAGCTGCGGAAGATCACGGCTTTTTTCGCCCCGATTCTGCGCTGTTTCAGCGGAATCTTTCCATTCTCCCGCTGGATGCGCTCAGCCGCAAAACAGTCGTTGTCATCGGATGCGGCGGCGCAAGGGGCTTCTGCGAATCGCTTGCGCGCAGTGCTGTCACGCGCTTTGTGCTGGTTGACGGCGACACCGTCAGCGAAACGAATATCGCAACGCAGGGAACCTATCACGATGAGATCGGACAGCCGAAAACAGCCGTGATTGCCGAGACATTGCGGCGCATCAATCCGGATATCGAAGTGATCGAACTGCACCGCTTTCTTGATGCGCAGTTTCCTGACAGCGATCTGGAGGACGCTGTCGGCAGACCACTTCTGAAAGCCAGCCCCGAGGATGTGCTGCTTTGCGGCTGCACAGACAATTTCGCGGCACAGGACCGCACGGTCAAGCTGGCGCTCCGATGGGGTGTGCCGTATCTGGCATCACAGACCTACGCAGAGGGGCGCGGCGGCGAGGTGCTGTTTACCTATCCCGGCGTGACCGCTGCCTGCCCGCGCTGTATGCTGGCGTCCCGCTATCGGGCATATGAGAACGGAACAGCCGACACATCCGTGACCAGTGAGGGCGCACCGATCTACAGCACGGAACGCCTGAACGCGTTGAAATCGCATATTGCCATGATGCTCCTGCTCTACGGCACAGACAGCCGGATCGGCAGGGAACTGGAGCTTGTGCGTGACCGCAATCTGGTGCTTGTCTCCTTTGCGCCGGACTGCGAGGACGCGCTTGGCATCACCGCATTCAGCCGCAGTTTACAGGGGATCAGCGAGGGAAACGCTGCCTGCTTCCCGATGGAGCAGACTGTGTGGCTGCAGCAAAAGCCCGACCGACCCGAAAACGGCTTTCCGCATTGCCCCTACTGCGGCGGCACAGGCGATGCGTGCGCTGTGCGCAACATGATTGCAGATACCAGAGAGCCGTTCAGTCTTTCTGCACTGATCCGAAACATACAGACAGGCAGCAATTCCTGATACAGCAGAAAGGAGCCGCTTATGAAATTTTCCGTGATCACAAACCCGCTGCTCACGCCGGATGCCGAGTTTGATTATCTGGAATCTCAGTTGGAGCCGGGCTTGATGAAGACCTTTCGTGTGGAGCTGACAGAGGACTGCACGCCCTCGGAAACCAGCCTCGCCTTTTACAGGTCGGAGAACGGCTACTGCATCCGCTTTACGACCGCAGTCATCTATACCGGCAGCGACCCGCTGTTCGCCGCGCTCTGCGAAGAACCCGAGCTCTGCTTTGCGTCATTCAGCGATGTCAAGGACTATTTGCGGAGCATTCAGACGGAACCGGGATCCGAGAACCGGCACGCACGGCTGCACCGCATGCTTCAGCATGAGATGCCGGAGACGGCAAGAGCCGAGCTGAAGCTGACAGAGCATGCTGCGCGCGGTGTCAGAAAGCTCGACCCTGCACGACTCAAAGCCGATATTGTGAAGATCGTGCGCGGACAGGATGAAGCTGTATCCCGTGTCGTGCGCTATGCCTGTGCATCCGCCGCAAAGCAGGATCCGCTGCGACCTTACAGCATTCTGATCGCCGGCGGGACCGGGCAGGGCAAGACCTTGCTCGGAAAAACGCTGGCGCTTGCGATGAATGAACAGATCTCCGACCGCGCAAAGCATTACGGCACGATCGTGGTACACTGCAATGAGCTGACGGAAAATCACGATGTCTCCCGGCTGACGGGCGGCTCCCCGAATTATGTCGGATACGGCGACGAAAATGTGCTCTCACCGATCCATGAGAATCCCTATCAGATCGTTGTATTCGATGAGATCGAGAAAGCAGCACCGCGCATTCTGGATGTGCTGATGAGCGTGCTGGACTGCGGTGAGCTCCTGCTGGCAAAGCCGATCGATGGCAAGAGCGTGCTGGATCTGCGGCACTGCATTCTGCTGTTCACGACAAACATGCGGCTCCGCCGCAAGCAGCCGAAACTTCCAATCGGCTTTGCAGGAACCGCCGATCCGAAGCCGCAGGAGAAGGAGGATCTCAGCAAGACCTATCGGAATGCGCTGGTCGCCCACGGGATGCGGCGCGAAATCGCTGCAAGATTCACGGAGATCGTATGCTTTTCGCCGCTGAAGGAGGACACCGTGATCGACATTATTCTGCAATCCATACAGAACTGTGCGTATGAATACGGCATCCGCATCGGATTTGTGACGCCGGAGATCGTGCAGTCTGTCTATGACTGCGTGGATGCAGAGGGCTTCGGCGCGCGCATGGTCAACCGCATCGTATCAGAGCAATTTGATCTGTTTTTCGCAGAGCATGCAGAGACATGCAGCAGCGGAAGCTATGCACTGCGCGGCGAGCCAGGCGCACCGGTGCTGCACCCGATGCAGGAAGCGGAAAAGGCGTTTTCTGCGGAAGCATCACCGTAAATATCACGAAAAAAATACCGCAGTGACAGGAGGGATTCACATGTGTTTCATGCTCAAGATACCGTTTATGTACAACCTGCCGAAATGCAGACTGTGTCCGTACAGGCTCGGAACCGTCAGATGCATCAAGGATCCCTGCCCGCAGTGCAGGAAAAGCAAAAGTCGGGAAAACCCGTTTGACGCGGTGCGCGCAGAAAAGATTGTTTTGAATCAGTGAACGTGACAGAGAAGGAATATATCTGTATTCGACGAAATATTATCGCATCCGAATAA
>JAEELE010000094.1 GCA_016288755.1 Oscillospiraceae bacterium | reverse complement strand
GTGGAAATGGCAGATGCCGTGCTGCTGACGCAGATCATCACGGAGCAGACCGACGCCTATCCGGACGATCTGGAAATGCGCGCCGATCTGGACTATAACTGGGTGTTTTCGGCGGCAGACCTGCGGGCGCTGCTGCTGATCCTGTCGCCGCCGAAGCCTCCCGAGGAGGAGCAGACGGAGCCCGAGACCCCGGAAAACCCGCCTGCAGCTGAGGATTCCGGTTCGGGCACGGAGACCACGCCCGCATCCGAGGAGCAGACCGGTTCCGGCACAGAGACAGCGTCATCTGACGGTTCGGACATATGAATGAAAAGCACTGTTTCCATCGCGGAGACAGTGCTTTTTTGAATGAGAAATGAGAAATGAGAAGTGAGAAATGAGAGGGCAGCAGGTAGGAGGCGGCAGGTAGGAGGCAGGAAGTGAGTTAGGAGCACGGGGCGTATCGCGCCGTGTGTTGAACGAAATCAGGAGGCTTCGCGAAGCGGCGCCCGGAGGAAAACGCCCCGTTTGCTTGCAAACATGGGGCTGCCCCGCTGCGCTTGACAATCAGCGGGGGAATACAGTATAATATAGAAAGCGGGGGATTGCCCGCGAAACCGGAACCAAAGGAGAGAACGGTCATGGATGCACAGGAACTGGAGCTGAAAAAGCAGGAATTCCTCACGATCTACAGGGAAAACATTCACCGGCCCGGCGCTGACAAGCTGCTGGACTACATGCTCTCGGAGGAGAGCGACTTCTTCACGGCACCTGCCTCGACGCGCTATCACGGCGCCTTTGCCGGCGGTCTGCTCGTGCACTCGCTCAATGTCTATCACTGCCTGAAGGCGTATCTCGCACGCGACCGCGTCAGGGAGGTCTATCACATGGACTATTCCGAGGAGAGCATCGCGATCTGTGCGCTGCTGCACGATCTCTGCAAGATGAATTTCTACACGGTCGACTACAGAAACAGCAAGAAGCCTGACGGGCAGTGGGAGAAGGTTCCCTTTTATAAGATTGATGACCGTCTGCCCTACGGTCACGGCGAGAAGTCGGTCTTTATGATCCAGTTCTTCATGCATCTGCGCAAGGAGGAGGCAATGGCGATCCGCTGGCACATGGGCTTCTCCGGTCCGGAGGACCCGAACACGATCGGCAGGGCGCTCGAGCGCTATCCCCTCGCCTTTGCCCTCTGCACCGCCGATATGGAGGCGAGCTATTTCCTGGAGGGCGGTGAGACCGGAGCGGCGAATACCTCCGGCTGATCTGCCTGCCGCACAGTCAATCCGTGTCTCCGACGGATGATATTGGGGGCGCCGCCCCGAACCCCTGCCAAAGTGTCACTGCGCTTTGGCGGGAGTTTGAGGTGAGTTTGCCTGCAAGCTCACAGCGACGCGTGTGTGAGTCCCCATGATCATCCGCCGGAGACACTTTTTCTGTACCCTGCGCGAACCCATGCAAGACCATCTGTCAGTTTTTCAGGAAGATAGTTCATTGAAAGCGGATGAAAAATCCGGTATGATAAATACGGAAACCGGATCAGGGCAGCCGTGCAGGCGCGATCGCCCCCCTAAGACCGCGCAGCGCGCGGCAGCCCGCCCCTTTTTCAGACAGTGCATCACTGCGGGAAACGCAGAACATATAAAAAGACAGATACAGAGGTATCATGGGAGGAATTATCATGAAGGCTTCAACGAAGAAGTGGCTCTGTGCGGTGACAGCAAGTGCGCTGCTGCTCAGCGCGGCCGCAGCACTGAACCCGGGAACCCGTCCGTCCGTTGCGGCAAGAGCCGTCTCGGCAGACGCCGCGCAGATCTCCGGAACGGTCGCGCACAGCTTCACCGCACAGGGCACTGCCAGTGATTATTTCGACATCACCGGCAATCTCTCCGACGGCAAGGGCACGATGACCTACAACGGGCAGACGCTGACGACCTGCCTCAAGATGGAGAGCGCGACGCTGGTCTCGTTCACGACCGCGGGCGCCGCGGTGCTCACCCTCGCGATCAAGGACGGCACCACATTCTATGTGGACAGCACGCAGTACGATATCCCCGCAAACGGCATCTTCACGCTGAATCTCAATGCGGGCAGCCACGAGATCAAAAAGGGCTCGGGCAGCTCGAACCTCTTCTACATCGCAGTCGCGTGCGACGGCACACCCGCCTCGACCACCGCACCGGGCGGCGGCGACAATCCCGGCAGCAGCACAACGACATCCGCGACCGTATGGACCGGCGGCGGCACCAGCACCGGCGACATCAAGCTCGTCAGCGCGGGCGGCTGGAATGAGATGCTCTACGCGACCTTCTCCGGCATCAGCGATGCCGATGTGACCGGCGTTTCCTATACGGGCGCTGCTTCGGGCACGCTCTCCGGCGACGATCTCACCTATCTTGTGCGCGATACCTCCGCGGGTCTGCGCGTCGATATCCCCGGTGTTCCGGCGGGCAGCTACACGCTTTCGATCGAGACGAAGAAGGGCTCCGCTGCTGTGAAGGATATCGCCGTGAGCGCACAGGACCGCTCGGGCTACGCACATTTCAACTACAGCTCCGGCGTCGGCGCCTACACCGACAAGGGCACGCTGAAATCCGGCGCGATCGTCCTCTATGTCACCAATGACAACAAGGACAAGGTCACGGTCAAGTCGAAGGACGGCACAACGGTCACCGGCATCGGCAATATCCTCAATTCCTCCGGCGCGGCCTCGACCTCCGGCAGCAAGACCAATTCCAACAGCGGCATCATCAAGAAGCTCTCGGAGGACGGCACCCCGCTGGTCGTCCGCATCATCGGCGACGTCAAGGCGCCTTCCGGTCTGACCGCCTACGATTCCACCGATTACGGCGGGTCGGTCGGCGACAACGGCTATATGGCGCGCATGAAATCCGGCAAGGACATCACGATCGAGGGCATCGGCACGGACGCGACCGTCAACGGCTGGGGCATCCACTTCATCGCGGAGAGCGCCGCGACGCAGTTCGGCAAGAGCTTTGAGGTCCGCAACCTGAAATTCCGCAATGTCCCCGAGGACTGCGTCGGCATGGAGGGCGTGCAGGACGGCTCCACGCTGACCGCACCGGTCGAGCGCTGCTGGATCCACAACAACGAATTCTACAAGCCGTCGATCTCCAATCCGGCGGAATCGGACAAGGCGGGCGGCGACGGCGCCTGCGACTTCAAGCGCGGCTATTACTTCACCAATTCCTACAACTACTACGAGGGCTACCACAAGACCAATCTGGTCGGCGCTTCGGATTCCAACCTCCAGTTCCACATCACCTTCCACCACAACTACTGGTATCAGTGCGAATCGCGCGGACCGCTGGCACGTCAGGCGAATATCCACATGTACAACAACATCTTCGAGGGGCAGACCAGCTATTGCCAGAATCCCCGCGCAGATGCCTACATCTTCTCCGAATACAACCTCTTCATCAACTGCAAGAACCCGCAGCAGATCAAGCAGGGCGCGATCAAGAGCTACAACGACACGCTGACCGGCTGCAAGGGCGACATGGACGCGACCGTCGTGACGAACAAGTCGCAGAAGGTCTCCAGCAACAACAAATACGGCGATTTTGACACCAATTCCGCGCTGTCCTATATCCCGTCGAACAGCTACACGCTCCAGACCGACACGGGCAAATTGAAGAGCGATTTCCAGCTCTGGGGCGGCACGCT